>CAXUCT010000174.1:8375-8755 GCA_964249415.1 uncultured Bryobacteraceae bacterium
ATCCACACCAGCGCCGAAATCAGAACTGCGGCTGCGGCCACGCTTAGCAAAAGGATCGGGAGCCGCCAGCGGGGCCGGGCCTTTTCCACTGGCGCCGCTTCCTCTGGTTCGAGGTCGGCAACCGCGCTGTCCTGTTTGCGGTCATGGAAAACTACCCCGTAGCTGCCCCGCGGAATCTCTACCCGCCAGCGCTGGCTTGAGGGCGCGTTCGCATAATACTCCGCCAATTTTGAACGCAGGCGACTCGTCTGTACCCGGACGGTTGAGTCGAGCCGCGAGTCGAAAGTCGCTGGACGGCTGAATACTTCAGTCGCTATCTGATGTTCCTTGGGCGCGTGAACACCGTCCCGGATGGATTGCTCCACCAAGTACCGCAACAG
>CAXUCT010000175.1:0-8647 GCA_964249415.1 uncultured Bryobacteraceae bacterium
TGGCAGGATGGCGCCCTGTTCATAAGCCTGCCGGCGCAAGCAACGTGGACCGCCCTCTTCATCGCCTTCCAAACCGAAAGCTGGAGCACAGATGACGCTGGAAATCCGCTGCGGGCGACTCCGGAGCTCCCAGCGAGCTTGGACGCTGGCGAGAAGATCGTATGAACGAGGTCAACCTTTCCATGCTGGGGCGGGCCATCGCACGTCTCCGCGAGGCCGTTCTGGCCTGCCAGCGCGAACCTGACAACCTGCTCTACCTGGACTCTTCCATCAAACGTTTCGAGTTCACCTATGAACTAAGCCGCAACACGCTGCTGCGCTTCCTGGAGGCGACCTCAGTCAAGCTGAAGAGCTCCGAGCCGCCCACCCTGGGCACCCTCATCCGCACCGCGAATCAGGATGGGCTTCTGCTCGGCACGTGGGAAGAGTGGCGCGGCTACCGCGATGCGCGCAATCGCACCAGCCACGCCTACGACGAAGGCAAGGCGAGGGAGATCGCTGCGTCCTTGCCGAACTTTCTGATGGAAGCGGAGTTCCTCCACGCGCGCATGAGCGAAAGGCTCGAAAGCAATGGCTGATGTGCAATCATTCCAGCCTCTCGACAAAGAACCAGCCGAACTCACGCTCGAACCGCGTTTTCTGGCCCTAGTGCGCGAGATACTCGCCCGTCACATCCCAGGCCGCGCAGTCTGGGCCTTCGGCTCGCGAGCCAGCGGCGTACGCGTCAAGCCGTTCTCCGACCTCGACCTTGCCATCGAAGGCCGCCTGACCACCGAGCAAAGCGTGGGTCTGGTCGACGACTTCGACGAATCCATTCTCCCGATCAAGGTCGACCTGGTCGAACTGGCGCGGACAACACCCGACTTCCGGCACCGCATCGAGCCTGACTTCGTACCCATGCAAACAGCATGGGCGCCGGCAGACCGGTACAACGACTAAATTGTTGGATGTTGGTTGTTAGTTGTTGGGTGCCCCACGTCTCGCTTCTGAGACGTGGGTTAAAGAACGTCTCTGTAAAATAGGGCAAGGTCCGTCACCAGCATGCCCGGAGCGCGCGAGCTTTAAAGAGTTGCAAGCGTTGTTCCTCCATGATTCGCGTGGTGCGTGTTGGATGGTCCCCACGACCGACATCACCGGCTAACGAAAAAGTGTACCAAGTTTGATCTTAGTTCGCCATCCGACGCTGATAGCACGGGTAGGCCCTTGTCTGTTTGCAGATGAAGCGGGCTATGGAAAATGGCAAAAACGTCATAGGTATGTCCGGCGGTGATCCCGAAGTCCTGTGGTCGCCCAGTGGACTGGGCTTCTGCGTAGCCATTGGCAGCAATCTTTGTTAGGTGGACGGGCCCGGGGGGAAGATGCGCGTCTGGGAAAAAAGGCGATGCGACCTCTTTTCCCGTCGCGTGCTCTTTCATGTGGATCTCAAAGCTTGCTCCAGGTCCTTCCTCCATCGGGAGACTCACCAACCATGCCGTCGGTTCGTGCGATCGCAGGCGTACATGAAAATGCACCACTCCTGTTTCGGGTACAGTCATTGGATCGACGGTAAGCAGCAGTTCGAATCTGGTAGGAAGGCGAGCGGGAGCGTGCTGCCCAACTACGGCAGTTTGGGTGCGAACAGTTCGCGTATTGAAGAAACACGCAAGCAAGATAAGGTAGAAGGCAAGCATTCGCATCCTCAGTACCTGCCCGTGTTGTAACCAGTGTGGGTGTCGTTCTGAAGATACTTAATGTTTGCATCTGTCAATCCGAGATGCCGACCTACCGCGATCTGGAAATCGTCAGCGTCGCGCTCGAGCTTGGCCGCGTTCTCGCGCGTGTTCTCCTGCCCGTGCAGGTGCTGCCATATGTGAAAGCTGTCATGAGCCATATCGGACGCAAAAAACGGAGGCGTGACTCCGGGAGCTGTGACATAGGAATCGAGAAGGGTAAACACTCCAGACTGCACGTCGATACCGGTTCGAGTTGCGGTCGGCAAGCCCTTGGCATCTTGGGACGGAGCGATGATTATGCCGTTGAGAAGGTGGATGATCTCCTTCTGTTGCGTCGTCAGTTTAGAAGCCGCCAAGTTGATGATGGTGATGGAATGATTGATCTTGAGTTTGATCGCTCGTTGCACTTGCCCAGGTATACCTGCAGCGATATGAACCTCGATGGCTTTGCCCAAGAGGCTCATCATGTAATCGAGGTCTTTTGCCTTAGCAATCACGGGACGCGTAGCTGCGAGAGGAAGAAAGGAGCTGGGTTTATGCAGGCCGACGCTCTGAACCGATGTCCGCAAGTGAGAACATCTCCAAAGCATTGCAGTGTTGACTCGTAAGCAGATAATCACTTTTCCTCACGATCTGGCGTCTTTCAACGCGGGTCGATCAATTAAGAATACAGCTCATGTGTTTTCTGCTGCGCTTAGGGATCGTGCGGCTGCGGAACCCAGGTCTCAGAAGAGAGAAGTGGGCACCCGGAGCTATGTGCCTGTTCACCGCCCAATTATTTGCAGCCACGCAGGGCAAGTATCTCCTTTGGCGGCGTGAAAGATCGCAGGCCGAAAATCCACGTGATTTGATTTCCGTTGTATTGGAGTACTTGTCCTATGCCTTCGAGCTCTTGACAGCCAACACCTATGTGGAACCCGGCGCCACTCAACTGCATCGATCTTAAGTCTCCGCCTATATTAGGTTTTGCGTAAAGAACTTTGCCGTCTTCTATGAGGTCCGGAAGGCGAATCTCGATGTGATCCGGGGTTAAGCTGAGTATACGAGCGTAGCGAAAATCGAAGTCGTACGAGCCTTTTCCGTGATGCGCGTCGACAGGAGTGACAGCCTCTGTGACCGCATTGATGGTGAAGATTGTGTACCCAAGGGGGTACTGTTCAAGGAAACGTGCCTGCTGGGACGACTCTTTCGCTAAATGCAGCAGGGCGTCTAATTTCCTCCGGTCCTCAGCAGAAAAAGAATCGCAGATATTTGTGTTGTTGTTACCGATAAAGTTTGGGCTACACTCACCTTGGGATTTTTGACTGTTCTGGCCGCTGGCTAGGCTGCACATTAGGAGTAGCCCGACACTTCCTGAAGCGAAGGTTTTCAAGGTTCTTTCTCCTTGTGAACTGGATTTATCTGGCAATCCGTGTCATTCCCATTTCCGATGATGTTAGGGCTACAACTTCCGTTTGAGCGCTGCTCGATTTGCGCTTTCGAATGAGGAAAAGTTTTCCTTCTCAACTTGTGATCCTTGGTATTTCTATGTTCTTCCAGCCCCGCCGTTGTCTCTGATGTTCCCGAATCGCTGCGAGGGATGCTTGTCGCTGGCGCAGCTGGCGATGTTGGTCGAAGCGGAAACGTCTTGATCGACCAAGTTATAAGGATTACTGCCGCTCCGATGAGTGCAATGTAACCAATCTAACATTTAGTTGGCCAAAGGATGGTAATTCCGATTCCCACTAACCATAGAAAGATATCGGCGACGGCCATATGGAAACCGATCTGCACGTCTGCGTTCCTCAATTTCTGAGTTGATTTAAGAAAACTGGTAAGCCGAACTACCGGCCAAACTTCTGCATGCCGCCCATCTGACTCAGCAGCCGCTGCTGCATCTTCCCCATCCCGCCGCCCGACCCCATCTGCTTCATCATCTTCGACATTTGCGCGTGCTGTTTCAGCAGCGCGTTCACCTCCTGCACCGTCGTGCCCGAGCCCATGGCGATGCGTTTGCGGCGACTGCCGTTGATGATGGCCGAGTTGCGGCGCTCCTTATCGGTCATGGAGTTGATCATCGCCTCAACGCGGTTGAACTGCTTGTCGTCAATGTGCTCGGCAGCCTGCTGCAGCCCCTGAAACGGCCCGATGGACGGCAGCATCTTCAGAATTGACTGCATGCTCCCCAGCTTCTTGATCTGCCGCAGTTGATCCCGGAAATCCTCCAGCGAAAAGCCCTCGCCCGAAAACGCCTTCTTCGCGAAAGCCTCAGCCTTCGACTTATCAAGCTTCTCCTCGGCGCGCTCCAACAGCGTCGCAATATCGCCCATCCCGAGAATGCGGCTGACGATGCGGTCCGGATGAAACGCCTCAAACGCATCCGACTTTTCACCCGTCCCGAGAAACTTAATCGGCGCCCCGGTCAGCTTGCGAATCGACAGCGCCGCCCCACCGCGGGAATCGCCATCCATCTTTGTCAGCACCGCCCCGGTAATGGTCAGCCGGTCGTTGAAGGCCTTCGCCGAGTTCACCGCATCCTGCCCCGTCATCGCGTCGGCCACGAACAGGATCTCGGTTGGATTCAACTCCGCCTTGAGCTGCGCCATCTCGCTCATCAGCGCTTCATCGATACCCAAACGCCCGGCCGTATCGACAATCAGAATGTCATTGCCAAAATTGGCAGCCTCGCGCCGAGCCTCCTTCGCCAACCGCAACACATCCGGAGTTCCGAAAGCCCCAGAAGCCCCCTGCGCCCCATCCGCGCCCAACTTTCCCGCATAAAGCTGCGCGCCGATCGACTTCGCCACCACCGCCAGCTGCTCCCGAGCCGCCGGCCGGTACACATCCACCGACACCAGCAGCGCACGCTGCCCACACTTCTTCAACCACTGCGCCAACTTGCCCGCCGTCGTCGTCTTGCCCGATCCCTGCAGCCCCGCCATCAGGATCACCGTCGGCGGCTGGGGCGCGAACTTGAACTTGGCCGTATCGTGCCCGAGCACCTCCATCAACTCGTCGCGCACGATCTTCACAATCTGCTCCGCCGGCGAAAGCGCGGTCGCGACCTCGCTGCCCAGCGCCTTGGCCCGAATGTGGTCGACGACCCCCCTGGCGATGTCCAGGTTGACGTCAGCCTCCAGCAGCGCCGTGCGGATCTGGCGAAGGGCGTCGTTGATGTTCTCGTCGGAAAGCGTACCCTGGCCGCGGAGGTCTTTGAAGGCGCGCTGAAGCTTGTCGCTGAGGTTCTCAAACATGGCTGTTCCCAGTTTATCCGGTGTTGCCCCTGCATGCCGGCCGGCCCAAGCAACGATAACGAAGCGGGTACGGGGGCTGGCGGCGGCGTGGGCGTTGCTTCAAGCTACTTTAGATGGATTCCGCACCGGTTCCGGGGGGCAATGTCGCCCTCCTACGCGACTACGAAACGCATCTACGCGTAGAGCGAGGCCTGCGCCCGCTAAGCTGCGCAGCCTATCGCCGCGATCTCATCCTTTTCGCGGAGTTCGGCGAGCAAACGTCGGCGACCCTGCTCACCGCCGACACCGCCTGCGCGCGTGGCTTCCTGCAGCACCTGCGCGAGCATGGCATGGAAAGCCGGACGGTCGCGCGCAAGCTGAGCTGCCTACGCGGCTTCTACCGCTGGCTTCTGCGCGACAAACGCATCGCCGCCGATCCAACGCTGCATCTCGAATCCCCCCAAATCTGGAAGGTGCTGCCCAAAAGCCTGCCGCAGACCGATATCCGCACCATGCTGGAAACAACCGGCGCAGCGGCGCGGGCGGCTGACGCGGGCGGCATCGCCTTGCGCGACCATGCCCTCGTCGAGTTGCTCTATGCCGCCGGGCTGCGGTTTTTATATGTTACCGGGATCAAGGATTTATACATGTTTGTCTTTGTCGGCAGCGTGCTCGTGCGCGGCAAGGGCGATAAGGAGCGCATCGATCTACCTTGAGCGGGGTCGACCGGCATTGGTCCGCAGTGCCGGCCCTTCGATACAACGAAAACTCTTCCTTTCCAAGCGTGGAGCCCCCATGACGGCGCGCAGCGTCTGGGCGCTCGCCAAGGCGCTCGATCCGCAGGCCAGCCCCCACAGGCTGCGCCACAGCTGCGCCACCCACATGGTCGAAGGCGGAGCGGACCTCCGCACCGTGCAAACCATTCTCGGCCACGCCGACATCGCCACCACGCAGGTATACACGCACCTCGCGATCGATCGGCTGAAGCAGGTGCACCGGTCACACCACCCCCGGGCCAAGCGGGACGGAAGCGCTGCGGCATGAGCACGGATCGCGGCAGCATCAGCACGGAAGCAGTGTCTGCGGGCGATTTCGCGAGCCTTGGCGATCGTTTTCTAGCCGCGCTGCGCGATGAGCGCGGCGCGAGCGAACACACGCTACGCGCCTATCGTCGAGAAATCGCAGAGTTTTCCACATTTCTGACTCAAGTTCTCGGCGCATCTGCCGATATACAGAACGAATCTGCCGATATGGAGGGCAAAGCCGCCCATATCCAGGCAGTCAGTCATACGCACATCCGCGCGTACCTGGGATTCTTGTTTGAGAAAGGACTCGATAAGCCGAGCGTCGCCCGCGCCCTCGCCGCCGTGCGCAGCTGGTTCAAATGGCTAGCCAAGGAAAGGCTGGTTGAGATAAATCCGGCCCTGCTGGTCTCCACGCCGAAGCTGGCCAAGCGTCTGCCTCGCGTGCCCTCGGTCGAAGAGATGAACCGTGTGCTGGATTCCCTGGAAACCACCCACGCAGCCGAGGGCACAGCAAAAAATCCCGAAGAGGCCGGAGAAAGCGTCTGGCCGGAACGCGATCGCGTCATCTTCGAACTGCTCTACGGCTGCGGCATCCGCAATGCAGAGCTGGTCAGCTTGAACCTGCATAGCATCGTCTGGGGCGATGACGTCATCCGGGTTCTGGGCAAGGGAAGAAAAGAACGACTCGTGCCGCTGGGCGACGTAGCCGCAGAAGCCATCCGCGCCTATCTGCCCGGCCGCGCGTTCCGCTTGCAAGCTGCCGGTAAAACCAAGCTGACGCTCGAAGGCCCCCTACTGTGCAACGCCCGCATGCGCGGCACCTGCCGCCTCACCACGCGCAGCGTCGGCCGACTGGTAAAGGCAACCGCCTTAGGCCGAGGCCTGGCCGCCGACGTCCACCCCCACACCCTCCGCCACGCCTTCGGCACCCACATGCTTGAAGAAGGCGCCGACCTCCGCGCCATCCAGGAAATGCTAGGCCACGAGCGCCTATCCACAACACAGCGCTACACCCAGCTAACTGTCAGCCAAGTGCAGCGGGTGTATGACGAAACGCATCCGCGGGCGAAGTAAGCGGCAGAGCTAGGCTATACACGAGGAGACTTTTCGCTTCATTCTGAACACTAAGTTACCGGTTTGAGTTGCTTGTAGTATGAGGAGTATCATGCTCACAAAAATCGGCTTGGTCTTTATTATCATGTGGAGTGCCTGTATCGCAACCACGTGCGCGCAGTCACATTATTCAGCACCGTCCGCCGAGGTCATCGCTGCTGCGGTAGGAGCTTTTGCTGAATACGATACTGGCACCTCGGCGGATGCGATTTTGGCACAAGGGGGTTCGGCCGGTAACAGCCCTGATCAGCCAGTCATCCTTCGGAGATCGATTGATCCAGCTCCTGGAGGCGGAATTTTTAGTGCGACTAAGCCCACCTATCCACGTGCTCACATCGTTTCTCTAATGAGCCGCTCCGATTTCGTCGGGGTAGGAACTCCAGTAGCCGACTGGAGCTATCCTCTCCCGAACCATAGTTTCGCGGTAACGATCTACCTTGTCGAGGTGGATCGAGTGGGTGTGCCAGGCAAGGACGCAATCTCCACAGGATCGGCGATCTATATCGCGAAAGCTGGGGGAAAATTTACAATTAACGGACGGTCATTTCTCGCTGTTGATACGAACTTTCAGCCTTTCCATCTAAACGAGCCTTACCTATATTTTGGAAATCAACTTGGTCCACATCTCTTTAAGGTGGATTCAGATCAGGTGCTGAAGAAAGATGGAGAAAGTCTTTCCGAGACATCGCTCCGTCATCAATATGCAAGCTTTTATTCATCCACAAGTGTCGAAACTGTACTGCAGGAGGCAATCACTGCAGCTGTGCAGAACTCCGTCGCGACTGGGAGACAGCGATGACTCGACGCCTACCACTCTCATATCTAAGTCATTGGCGACGCTTCATCTTGATCCTTTTGTGCGTAGGGTCGGGTAATGTTAGGACTTCCGCCCAAAGCTGTTCTCCCTCGACCACTCCTTCTCTTAATGGCAAGAGCTGGAATAGCAACGCGCAAAAGCAGTTGTATGTAGATCCGAGCTTGCCACAGGCGATGCAAAGTCAGATTCGGCAAGCTGCAGAGGATTTTGTGGCTCAAACAGGCCAGCAAATCAATATCCTTGGCGCCGGAGTTGCAGATCCGGGTACTCAGACACAAGGAGCTATTCGAATGATGAACCAACCGAATCAAAGTCCAACCGCTTTCGCTTACACTGCAGGATCGGATGTTTACACCTCTGCGGGAGCGGACACGAACAAGCAGATAAGTTCCACAACTAGCTTTCAACTTAGCTTTCAATCTCGTGGCAGCGTCAAAAACTAGTCCTGCTGTTCCCGCTTACGACCCCAACCAGCCGAATGCGTCCCAATTTGTCTACGATGTGACGCTGCACGAAATTGGCCATGCCTTTGGCATGAACGACGCTCCCGTTCCAAAAGATCCAACTACGGGTCAACCTGATTACCCAGCGCAGACGCCGGGAGCCTCAATTATGAACGGCTACGCAGGTACAAACGATCAAGGACCGCACGGGTCAGCAAATGGACCAGCTCTACCTGGCGGAGTTTCAGCGACTTCAGTTCAACCTTGCGATAAACAGCAGATTAACTCGGCTAACCCTGTTCCCTCTGGAGGGGGCGCTGGCGGT
>CAXUCT010000176.1:0-391 GCA_964249415.1 uncultured Bryobacteraceae bacterium
GCATCCGCCTTCGCCCATTGTGATGTGGTGGGCGGGATAGAAGCTGACAGTGGCCAGATCGCCGAATGTGCCCACCTTCCGGCCATCATATGTCGCGCCTACTGCGTCGCAGCAATCTTCGACCAACCACAAATCATATTTGCGAACGAAGTCGGTGACCGCTTGAAGATTGAAGGGATTTCCCAGCGTATGCGCGATGGCAACCGCGCGCGTGCGTTCCGACCGAGCTTCTTCGAGTTTGGTGACATCGATGTTGTAAGTCGGAATGTGCTCGTCAACGAAGACAGGAATCAGGCCGTTTTGAATAATTGGATTAACGGTTGTGGGAAAACCTGCGGCCACGGTAATCACTTCGTCCCCTGGCTGTAAACGACTGTCACCCAGCTTAGGG
>CAXUCT010000176.1:401-8636 GCA_964249415.1 uncultured Bryobacteraceae bacterium
GCGGTAACGGCCAGCAGGTCGGCTGAAGATCCTGAGTTGACGAGTGTTGCTGTTCGAACTCCGAACCAGCGTGCGAACTGCTTTTCAAACTGCGCGGCGAAACGTCCGGTTGTCAGCCAGAAATCCAGCGAGGAATCGACCAGAGACCGCATGTCGTCGGCGTCGAACACGCGCCCGGATACGGGAATTGCGGTCTCCCCCGGTACGAACGGCCGAGGGGCAAACGCCGCGCCGTGATACTCGCTTACTAATTCGAGGATGCGATCGCGCAAGCTCTCAGATTGCGAACTCATTGGGAACCTGCCAGAAAGTTGCGGTACCACTCTACCGTTTGGGTCAGACCTTGATCCAAAGTGTAAAGCGGCTTCCAGCCCAACTCCTTCCTGGCCCGCTCCGCACTCAAGTACTGATGTTTGATTTCGTTCGAGGCTTCGTTGCGAATGTCGGGCGTGAGCGAAGAGTCCATTTTTTCAAGTATTAATTTGACCAGCCCGGTGACGGTGACCTGAATCTCGTTGGAGAAGTTGAACCCTTTACCCCGCACGACCTCGCTGTCGCCAATGAGCTTTTCGGCGAGCAGCATGTAACACGCCGCGCCATCCTCGACATAGAAGTAGTCGCGAATGAACTTGCCATCGGACCGGATCACCGGCCGATCCCCGCGGAGGATAGAGCGGATCGTGCCGGGCACAATCCGGTTCCAGTTCAGATCGCCCCCGCCATAGAAATTTCCGCAGCGCGTAATGGTTACCGGCAGCCCATAGGTCTTACCGTAAGCCTGCGTGATCAGATCCGCGCACGACTTGCTCACGTCGTAAGGATGCCTTCCTTCGAGTGGCGTGTCTTCCGAGTACGGTAATTGCTCTTGATCTCCGTATGCTTTATCTGACGAAGCTACTACAACCGCTTTGACGGCGGGAGAACGGCGGCATGCCTCCAGAACATTCCACGTTCCTTGGATGTTGCTCTCGAACGTAGAGATTGGATTGCGATTGGCAATTCCGACGATCGTCTGCGCAGCAAGGTGGAAAACGGTGTTGATCTCGTATTCGCCCAGAGCGCGCTCCAGCAGCTCGCGATCACAGATATCACCGCGCACAATCTTGACGTTCTCCAACGTCTGGCTGCGGACTACCTCGCTTTGCGGTATCCAGTCGCGTACTAAACAAACTACATCCGCGCCAGCATCCATCAGCCGGCGCGTTAACCAACTTCCTACCAGCCCCGTGGCGCCGGTCACCAGAGTGGGGCGGTCACGCCAAAAGGCTGTCATACCCATATCTTCCAAGGCGCTTCGTGAGATCTCCAAAGCTCGTTCAGCATCTGGTATTCGCGATACGTGTCCATGGCCTGAAAGAAGCCCTCATGGTGATAGGACATCAACTGATGCTGCTCAGCTAATTTTTCGAGCGGCTCGCGCTCCAGCACCGTCTCATCCCCATCAAGATAATCAAAGATCCGCCGCTCAAATACAAAGAACCCTGCGCTGGCCCAAGCATCCGATTTTGGCTTCTCAATAAAATTCATCACCTGATTGGATTGGTTGATGTCTAGAATGCCGAATCTCGAAACCGGGCGAAACGTTGTCACGGTAGCGGCCTTGCCATGGCTGAGATGAAAATCCAGAAGCTCAGAAAGGTTCACGTCGCTGACACCGTCGCCGTAAGTCAGCATGAACCTTTCCTCGTTCTCTAAATACTTCTGAACGCGCTTCAGCCGTCCGCCGGTCATGGATTCAGCGCCCGTCTCGGCCAGCGTTACCTGAAAGTCCTGCTCTTCGTGATGGGCCTTGTACTGAATTTGCGACTGTTTGCCCAAACAAATTGTAAAGTCATTGTTCATCGCCTCGTAGTTGAGGAAATATTCCTTGATCATGCTGCCCTTGTAGCCGAGGCACAGGATGAACTCGCGAAAGCCGAAGTGCGCGTACAATTTCATGATGTGCCACAAGATTGGGCGCCCGCCTACCTCGACAAGCGGCTTCGGCCGAAACTCGGTCTCTTCCCGCATACGAGTTCCCAAGCCGCCACAGAGGATCACAACCTTCATGTAACGAAATCCTTCCTTTAGAGAGAGCTCAGCCAGCGACGTATGAGTGTTTTAGTCGCTTCGTCCAACTCGTCATCGGTCAGCCTGACCTGCCGGGTATGAATGTCCAAAGATTTCGCTGACTCGGCGCTGGCTTGGTCGTCTCTGCGCGCCTGTAAACGCACCAACGGCTCATGAGGCTGGTCGAGCACCTCGACGATCCAGTCCTTTGCAGTACCTTCATGGTGTATGAATTTCTCAATCGATTCCCGCTTTGGAGTGTGCGCTTCTTCCATGGCCCAATCGTACCGTGCTGAGCGTCCATTGGGACCTTCGCTGTAGCCGGAATCTGCTCGCCGTAGTCCAGGGTCTTTCGCGGGGCTAATCGAGCTCGCCCCAGTGCGCTCTCGCGTTGTGATCAGAATTGGGCGAAGATCCAACGCTTCTGTGTCGATCTGAAGCATGAGTGTTCATGTGAATGACGTCCTTTAGCCCCCTGAGCCGGACAAAGGTAGGTGCGAGCTTCAACATTCCGGTCGACCTTGACTTACGGGAAGGCAAGAGCAGCACCATCTCAGGTCACCTCTTGCATGTGAATACCGGGTTTTTTCAGATTTCTTCCCCGGTGTATCTGCAGAGCAGTACGATTATTGACATCCTCTTCCAACGCCAGCGTCTGGAAGTAGAGGTGGTCTTCTGCAAAGCGGATGACCATAGTGGTTACACGGTGGGCGCACGCTTGATGGCCGGTCTGAACGGAGAGACTCGCCGCGAGCCCCGCATTCCGATTGAGATCAGTGCTCGCCTTAGCACGCCGGACTCGCCCGATGCTATTCCGGCCAAGGTAGTGGACCTTTCCCGTTCCGGTCTCGGCTTGAAGGTGCCACGTCCACTTCACCAGGGGACGGGTGTAGTAGTACAGCTACAAAGCGGCATCGCCTTTGGCGAAGTTCGCCACTGCACGCAGAAAAGCAAAGACGTGTGGAACGTGGGACTCTCGCTTGATGAATTCATCTCTAACCACGATCGGCTCAACAAATCCGCTGCTCCGCTAAATCAGTCATCAAGAATGGGTTCGTTACCGCTTGTGGCTTTGCTGAAGCGACTATTCAACGCCGGCTAAGGTCGCAATCGAAAGGCGTTCTGACGTGCCGCTTAAAATGGACGTGTGAGCACTGCTACGCCTTCGATTGCGGACACCGGTTCAGCGCTCGATTTCATGCAGCGCCTTCGGCTAAAGATCACAGGCGGCGAGCGCGTCGACGTTACTGAAGCTCGCTGGCTGTGGCTAAACGCGAGTGACGAGGAACTCCGTAATTTGGCCTCTCAAGTGAGGGCGCGCTTCCATCCGCCTCAAGCCTGCACGTACATGGTGATGCGGATCATCAATTACACTAACGTCTGCGTGGCGCAATGCGACTACTGTGCCTTCTATCGGCTTCCGGGGCACGCTGAAGGCTACGTTCTGAGCCGCGAAGCAGTCTTCCGCAAGCTCGACGAACTGCTTGCCTTGGGCGGTGATCTTGCTGCCTTTAATGGCGGGTTCAATCCGCAGTTGCCGCTCAGCTATTACTGTGACCTGTTTGCCGCCATTCGCGAGCGGTACGGCGATCGGCTGGAGTTCTACGCGCTTACTGTTGCTGAGTTCATGTACCTGGCCGATCACGCAAAAATCGGCTACGCGGACGCCGCGGCGCGCCTCAAAGATTCCGGAGTTCGCTGGATCACGGGCGGCGGTTCAGAAATATTGACGGAGAGTTTTCGCGCCCGCCACAGCAAATTTAAATACACCGTCGCGCAATACTTCGAAGCGCAACGAGCAATCCTAGCGTCGGGGTTGAAGACTACCGCAACGATGGTGATCGGTTTCGACGAAACGCTTGACGAGCGTCTTGAACACTTGGAGCGTACGCGGCGCTTCCAGGACGAGACCGGCGGTCTGGCAAGCTTCCTTTGTTGGACGTACAAGCCCTACTTCACTCAACTCGGCGGCGCCGAAGTTACAACGGAAGATTATCTCCGTCATCTCGCGCTCTCTCGCATTTACCTTGACAACATACCCCGCATCAGGACGTCGGTGCTCACCCAAAACGAGCGCGCGCTCGAGGGTCTCGCCTACGGTGCTGACGATTTTGACCTGCCTCTCGAAGATGAGGTAACCCAAACGGCGGGCGCTACGATCAGCCTCGACTTCCAGAGGATTCTCGGTGTCGCGAGACAACTAGGCTTCAACCCTCAATACCGGCACGTGAAGTAGTCTAGATCAGGATGAAAAGATTCCTGGTCGCACTTCTTTCCCTCGCCTCCGCCTACGCGGCCGATGTTACCGGCAACTGGCTTTATGTGCGGCAGCTTCCTGATGGCACGTCGCAACGCACGTACTTCGTTCTGAAGGAAGTCGGCGGTCATATTACCGGCGAGGTCCATGGTAATCAATTTAGTGTCATCGTTCTACAAAGTACGGGCGACGCTGATGGCTTCACGCTTGAAACTGGCCCCAAGGACGGCAACATGCAGCGGAGAAGAGAGTACGAGGGCAAGCTGGTGGGTGATGAACTATATCTCACTACTGTGCGCGCGCCGGGCCAAGAGCGGGCCGTCCTGGTTGCTCACCGCGTTCCGGCCAGCGAAGGTGCCTTACCTGCCCGAATTCCCCCTCCTGCACTTCACATCGTTACCCCCAACGGGCTCGCCCAAACTCCGCCTATGGGCTGGAATAGCTGGAACAAGTTCGCCGGCAAAGTCGATGACGCGGGCGTTCGTGCCGCTGCTGACGCGATTGCATCCAACGGCATGAGGGCGGCCGGTTACATCTACGTCAATATAGACGACACGTGGCAAGGCGAACGCGATGCAAAAGGCAATATACACACGAATAGCAAGTTTCCCGATATGAAGGTGCTCGCCGATTACGTGCATAGTAAAGGGCTCAAAATCGGTATCTACTCATCGCCGGGGCCGTACACGTGCGCCGGGTACGAAGGCAGCTATGGCCACGAAGAGCAGGACGCCCGCACTTACGCGGCCTGGGGTTTCGACTATCTCAAATACGACTGGTGTAGCGCAAGTACTATCTATGAGGACGACGACATGCAGGCGGTTTATCAGAAGATGGGCGACGCCTTACAAGCGAGCGGGCGGCCCATCGTCTACAGCCTGTGCCAGTACGGCCGTGCCGACGTCTGGAAATGGGGACCCCAAGTCAGCGGTAATCTTTGGCGCACCACTGATGACATACAGGACAATTGGGCCTCCATGACCAAAATTGGCTTTAGTCAGAGCAACATCGCACCCTACGCCGGCCCGGGACACTGGAACGACCCAGATATGCTCGAAATCGGTAACGGCGGCATGACGGACATTGAATACCAAACTCACATGAGCCTGTGGGCTATGTTGTCCGCTCCGCTGCTCGCCGGCAATGATCTCGGACATGCTTCCCCTGAGATCATTGCCATCTTAACGAACCACGACGTCATTGCCGTCGATCAGGACCAGCTCGGTAAACAAGCGACACGCCTTTCTAAATCGGGAGATCAGGAGATCTGGGCCAAAGATCTCAGCGGCAACGCCAAAACGGTTGCCTTTTTCAACCGCGCAGCCGACAGCGCCAAGGTGACGGTCAAATGGAGCGACCTTGGACTCAGCGCCCCGCCCCGGCACGCGCGAGACCTGTGGCTTCATAGGGAAGTGAAGCTGGAGGGTTTCGGCTTTGCCGCCCAAGTTCCTGGGCATGGCGTGGTCCTGCTCCGAGTCGCGGAATGATTTTTTCGTGACCGCAATTGCGGTGGGGACGCGCCTGGTCCGATGATCCTTTGAAAGCCTTCACCATCTTCACTGTAGCGGTGCTGGCAATGCTGAGCGCCTGCATTTTCGTTCCCTCCCCCAATCTCGTGCTGCTGCCGCTCACTATCGCGGCGCCTGAGCTTTCGCCCTGGCTTCTCGTTTTCGATCTGCTAGCTGTTGCTGCGGCGATGCGCTTCTATCGGCCAGCTATCCCTTTTGCAGTTGTGTCGCTCGCGCTGTCGTCTTGGCCCTTGGTGCAGCTTCAGGACGTGCACACACGGGCCAGCATCCCGAGCGCAAACGAATTGCGCGGGACCGGGAGCGCCGCGTCAGTGCTGCTGGATTGCTTCCGGGGCTTCGGGACCGCCAGTGTTCAGCCGCAGCGCCTACCACTCAACATCCTCTACTATCCGCCAGAGGGCGGCGGCCGCGCAGCCGCGCCGGCTCTGATCGACATCTACGGTGGTGCTTGGCAGAACGGTTCTCCTCGAGACATGTATCGTTTCGATTCGTACATAGCTCTGCGAGGCTTTGCCGTATTCGCGATTGATTACAGGCACGCTCCAGCGTTCCGGTTTCCCGCGCAACTCGACGACGTGAATGCCGCTCTTTCATTCATTCACTCCAACGCTGCCCGGTACGGAATTGATCCAAACCGCCTGGTATTGTGTGGACGATCGTCCGGTGCGCAACTCGCGCTGTTGGCGGCTTACCAAAGCGGGCCCGTGCCCGTGCGCGGCGTTATTAGTTATTACGGCCCAACTGACCTGACCGAAGGATATTGGAAGCTGCCGTTTCCGGACCCGATCCACGTCCGTTCTGTTTTGGAGAAATACCTAGGAGGTTCGCCGGCGCAGCTTCCAGGAGTTTATCGCTCTGCTTCGCCTGTCACCTACGTGAAAGGCTCTCTTCCTCCTACGCTCCTGATTCAGGGCAAACGCGATCACATTGTCAAAGCAGAGTTCGCACGCGAGTTGTTTCAGGGCCTGCAGAAAACGGGTAACCGCGCCTTTCTGCTTGAAATTCCTTGGGCAGAACACGGGTTCGATTTTGTGCCCTTTGGCTTGGGAAATGAATTGGCGCTTCGGGCCATAGAGGAGTTTCTGAGAGACACGCTCAACACGTGATGCGTGCACTTCCGCTTCTTTGCTGAGCCGGATCGATAATTCCTGCGTGAGAGGTCTCGCAAACAGTCAGGCTTTGTTCAACCGGTTTGGGCCACGCGCTCACATTGACGATGATGGAAGGAGCGAATGCAGAATGTGCGTGCGACGGGATCTGTGGGGGAAGTTTTTGTTGCATTCTTGCGCCTGGGATGCATGTGCTTTGGCGGCCCGATCGCGCATCTAGGTTACTTTCGCAGCGAATTGGTGGAGCGTCGCTGCTGGTGCAGCGAGGAAAACTTCGCAGAGATCGTCGCTCTCGCCCAGTCCATGCCTGGTCCCGCCAGTACACAGGTGGCGTTTACTCTCGGCCTTCTTCGCGCACGCTGGGCGGGCGGTTTGGCTGCCTGGGCCGGATTCAGCATGCCGTCTGCGCTGCTGATGCTTGCGTTCGCGTTCGGCCACAATTTGTTCAGCGGCCGGGCCGGGTTGACTGTGATTCACGGTCTTCAATTGGTGGCAGTCGCTGTGGTTGCTCATGCCATCCTCGCGATGCAGAGATTCCTTGCGCCGGATCGATTGCGCTTCTCCTTTGCACTTATCGCGACGGCCATAGCCTTGTTCGCTCCCGCCTCCTGGGGCACATTGATTGCGATCGGGGTAAGCGCGGTGTTGGGGTGGTTGCTGATTCACCCAGAAGAGGCCGGAAGCGTTGAATCCCTTGAGATTGGAGTTCCGAGGATAGCCGGATTGATTGCCGGAGGGGTGACAATACTCTCACTTTTGGGGCTTCCGATTTTGGTGCGAGTGAGTGGTTCCCGAGACTTGTCCGTATTTAATGCCTTTTATCGAACCGGGTCGTTGGTATTCGGAGGCGGCCACGTGGTGCTTCCGCTGCTTGAAAACGCAGTGGTAGCGCGGGGCTGGGTAGATGAGCAAAGCTTCCTCTCAGGGTACGGGGCTGCGCAAGCCATTCCTGGACCGCTTTTTACATTTTCCGCGTATTTAGGCGCCATGATAAGACCAAACCCGAATCGCTTTCTATATGGAGGGTTGGCGCTTGTGGCAATTTTCCTCCCGGGACTGCTCCTGATGTTCGCGGTGTTGCCGTTCTGGAGTACTCTACGCGACAAGCGCCAGATTCGTGCCGCTCTCCGCGGTGTCAATGCAGGCGTGATTGGAATCCTTATCGCCGCGTTCTTCCAACCGGTGTGGACGAGTGCTGTTCACACGCGGCTCGACTTCTTCGTGTCTCTCACAGCGTTTTCATTGCTTACCCTCTGGCGAGTGCCGTCCTGGGTAGTCGTGCTGTTAGTTG
>CAXUCT010000177.1:0-388 GCA_964249415.1 uncultured Bryobacteraceae bacterium
GGTTGCCCAGAAATGCTTTCCCCTTGCCAACTGGCAGTTCATAGGAGATGGAAGTCGCCCAGACAATAGGGGTATCAAAGTTCGACAAACTGTATTCCGCTTGGAGGTTGTAAGGGTTTTGGGGATAGCCTTGCGCGCCCGGATTCAGGGCCGTGCCCGCGCCCGCGCTACTTTCGTCCATGTTCCTGGAATACGTGAGAGTGGAGAGGAACGTCAAGCCGTGGCTAAAACGCTTCTGAGCTTTAACGACCAACGAGTTATAAGCGGCGTGGTTCTCTGAGCCATAGAGTTTGTAAATGTAAGTGTAAGCGGGGTAGGGCAACAACAGTTGAAACGCGCTGACGGTCGGGGTGGACAGAGTGCCCGAGCCAATCACGCCGTAGAACGG
>CAXUCT010000177.1:398-4194 GCA_964249415.1 uncultured Bryobacteraceae bacterium
CTTGTGCGTTGAGAGCACTAGCGCCGAGCGACAAATAACCCGGGGGCAGCGCGTTCAAATTTACGCTCGGGTTGCCAAGGGTGAGATGGTTGGAGTGCGAGCCGACGTATGCTACTTCGAGGGCGATGTCGCCTTTTACCTGGCGCTGCAGGTCGAACGAATATTGCTGAACCATGGGGGAGCGGGCGTTCGGGTCCACCAAGGAGAAACTCGTTCCGATACCGGCGGCCGCGCCCTGAGAATTACCTAGAGGCGCCAGCAGCCCTTGCGGGAACGGATTGGTTAACACGTCAGAGGCGGATTTACCTGTGTACTGGGTGTTGTTGGCGTAGCCGAGCGTGGAAAGCGGGCTGCCGAGTGCGATTTGGGGAGCCCAGAAGATGCCGTAACCGCCACGCAGAACGGTTTTGTCGTTTAACTGATAAGCGAAACCGGCGCGCGGCCCGAACTTATTGGGGTTGTAGTTTCCGACGCTGGTGGGCGCCCCGTTCACACCGGCGTACTCAACCGCGCCCTTGAGTGAAAGCGCAGGTACCTGCAAAGCGAGTGCATTGGCGGCGTTCCCGTTGAACCCGACGATTAGACCGTTATTGGCTTCTTCGACACCGGACTCGTGTTCCCAACGCAAGCCAAGATTGACCGTAAGCTTATTAGATACGCGGAAGTCATCTTGCGCAAATGCGCCGTAGTAATGGATGTAATCGGTCAATTTAGAAGAGGTGTCGGCCTGCCTGGTGTAAGGAACGCCAAGCAGAAGGTCCGCTAGATCAGTACCTGTGTTGCTGTCGGCAAGCTTAGAGTCAGTGTTGAAGGTGTAACAACCGGTAGGGCAATTCAGCCCCGAGCCGGCGGTTGCCAGGAGCCGGTAATCAAAACCGATTTTTACATTGTGCCGGCCTGCGGATTTGCTTAGGTTGGTTGAGAAGTTATGAGAGGCTTCGTCATAGTAATCCCAATCCTGGGTATCACCCAAGTTGCTGAACGTGGACATTTGCACGTAGGGGAATTCGGCCGCCGGTCCGCTGACGACATTCGCGAAGGCGGGGCTGAAGCCGAGTGACTGGACGTTGAAGCCTTGCGAGCTGTTGTACTCGAAGTTCGGGAAGCGATTGAACCCGTAGCGTAAGGCGAGGACAGTAGTTGGATTGATGGTGAAAATGTTGTTGAACTGCGTGGCATCTACTCGCCGCAACAGCCGCCAGCCGGAGGTGGTGGAAGGTAGATTGAACCAGGTATCACCGGGCTCGAGTGAATAGTAGCGAAGATAGCTTAAGCTGGCGTGCCACCAGGATGTGAAATCTTCATCGAGTTTGCCCGTATATTGCACCGCGCGTGCTTTGATGCTGGAAGCGACGGTAAGGTCGTTGCCGCCGAAGCTGGACGGCGCGTAGGAAGGCGCGGGGTAGGAGTTTGCAATTGCCAGGCCCGCGGGGCTCAATCGGGAAGCGGGAATTTTGTCGCCGGGAAATTCCAGACCTGTTGTTGGATCTATGACGATGCGGCCGAAGCTTTGCGAAAAATCGCCGGTCCTCTCGAGCAGAGTAGGAACATTGAAATTCTGCGAGTCAGACTGCTCATCATCATAGTGCTCGACTGCCAGCCAAAAAAAGGTCTTGTTCTTGCCGTTGTAGACCTTCGGGACCCAAACCTTACCGCCGAAGCTGGCGCCCCAGGTGGTGTTGGGCTGCGGGGAAATTGGAATTCCTTTGGCGTTGCTGAAGTAATTATTGGCGTCCCAATCGGTTCGGCGTAAGTGGCCGTAAGCACTACCGTGGTAATCATTGGTGCCTGATCTCATCAGCGTGTTAAACATGCCGCCGCCGGTACGTGCCATTTCGGCGTCATAGGTATTGGCCTGAATCTTCACTTCCTGCACGGCTTCCAAGGAAGGAATAATGATGGCGCGGTTATTCGCGTCGGTGATGGGGATTCCGTCAAGTAAGTAGTTATTTCCGCGAACTGGACCTCCAGCGATGGAAATCTCGGACGAACCGCTTTGGTCCTCCATGCGGTTGTAAGCCGGCGGGCCCACCTGCACGACGTTCTGCGCGAGCCTAGACAACATGAAAGGATTGCGACCGAGGTTAGGAAGCTCGGTGAGTTTCTGATTATCCAGAACCTGTCCCTGGGAGGCGTTCGACGATTCGACGAGCGGGACTTGTTCGGTAACAAGAACACTCTCGGTTACCGCGCCGACTTGCAGGCTGAAATCCGCAGTGACGAACTCCTGGGTTCCGACGAGGACGTTGGTACGCTCGAATTTCTTGAAGCTTGGGCTCTCTGCAGTTACTGTGTAGGTGGCCGGTATTACGTCTGGAAAGTCGTAGATACCGTCTTTGTTAGTGAGGGTGGTGCGGGCCTCGCGCGTGGCCTCTCTAACAAGGGACACTTTTACGCTGGCAATAGACGCCCCTTGCGCGTCAGTGACCGTACCGCGAACTCCGCCCTGGGTGGACTGAGCCCGGGCTGTTGCCGTGGCGAGCGCCGCGCATAGTAAGACGGCGGCGGCCTGAACGAAGATTCCCTTGCTGCTGTTTCTGGGCACTTCTATCTCCTTTTCGATTCGGAGCCGGGCAATTCCGGCGTAGCCACAGCCACTCTGTGGCACTGCGCTTCGACGAGGAGCAGAAGACATGTCCGGCGCGGACACTTACCTGCAAGATGGCTTGCGCCTGAACGTGAGACAGGTACAAGTCGCCTTACAAGGGGCTGTCATCTACGGGGATTTTTGTTAGCTTACCACTATCTTGCAAAAGGCAGGCAAAAGTTTTTTCATTTTGCCGGGATGATTGAGGCGCCAGCTATTAAGCAAGAACGGAAGGGCAACTTACCGGCACAAATTAAGTTGACTTTCTAGCTGAATAACCTGTAAGGTCACTTATGCACCGGCGCCAGTTTTTATCTTCCGCAGCGGCGATTGCCGCCACACTTCGCTCCGACTCTCTGCTTCGCGCGCAATCAGCCGTTACGGCGGTATCCGGACGTCCGGCCGATACGGTCGCCCGCGACGAAGACTTCTGGTTCAACGTTCGTCACGCGTTTACGGTGGACCGCAACATGATCAATCTCAACAACGGGGGCGTATCACCGGCTCCGAAGATTGTGATGGATACGGAAGTTCGTTACCTGGAAGTAGAGAATCTGAATCCGTCGTACTACATGTGGAATGTTCTTGACCCGGGCCTGGAGACAGTACGTAGACGTCTGGCGGAGGCATTTGGCTGCGATTCAGAGGAAATTGCTATCACGCGTAACGCTAGCGAGGCACTAGAAATTGTGCAACTCGGGATGCAACTGAAGCCCGGGGATGAGGTGCTGACCACTAACCAAGATTACCCACGAATGATCACGACGTGGCAGCAGCGGGAGCGGCGGGACGGTATTGTCCTGAAGCAAATTACGTTTCCGGTTCCGCCGCCGAGCTTAGATTATCTGGCCGGCCGGATTGAAGAAAACATCACGCCAAAAACCAAGGTGATTCACATCTGCCACATCACTAACCGGACAGGGCAAATCTTCCCGGTGAAGAAGATCTGCCAGATGGCCAGGGCGCGAGGGATCGAAGTGGTTGTGGATGGCGCGCATGCGTTTGCGCAGTTCCCGTTTAAGCACGAAGATCTGGATTGCGATTACTACGGAACGTCGCTGCATAAGTGGGTTCTGGCGCCGATTGGCACGGGGATGCTTTACGTGCGGAAAAATAACATACCAACGATTTGGCCCATGATGGCGGCGCCCGATTCAATGAAGGACAATATCCGGAAGTTTGAGGAGATCGGCACGCACCCCGCTTCGC
>CAXUCT010000177.1:4204-8633 GCA_964249415.1 uncultured Bryobacteraceae bacterium
GGCCTGGACCGCAAAGCGGAACGGCTTCGATACCTGCGCCGCCGGTGGTCTAATCCGTTGCGGCAACTGCCGGGAGTCAAGATTCTAAACAGTGAAGATCCGCAGCAGTCGTGCGGCATTGGATTTATCAGCGTGGATGGAATGGATGCGCCGAAGCTGGCCGCTTATCTATGGCAGAAATATCGGATTTGGACAGTAGCCATTGTTACGCCCGGCGAGTATCAAGGCTTGCGCATTACTCCGAACGTGTACACGACGCTTGAAGAGGTTGATACGTTTACGGACGTGATGAGCAAGATTATCAAGCGAGGATCCATTCCTCCGGTTTGATCCAGCACCGTTGTTCTTGGGGCCGGGTGAGATTGTTCTGCCCGGCTTCCATTGAATCCAAGTCGTTGGTGGCGATGGGTTAGTGGCGCAGGAACCGCCGGTATGAGCCACTTTTGTAAGTGCTCCAGGGTGTGAAGCCTTGTTGCTCGACGTAGAGTTGGTAAGCGAAGTCGATGTTGGCGCGGCAGTCCAGAAGGTCGCGCAGGTTGAGCCCCGGGCGCTTCAGGTGGACGGTGTTGATTTGAAAATACCCCCAATCCAGGGTGCCGTCGGAGTTGTAGTGATAGGTCTCGCACTTGCCTTGCGGGTTTTCGGCTCGTTGAATGGCGAGCGCCACGCGGCAGGCGGAACCGAACTTGGTGCACGCATACTGCTGATACGCGGTAAGTGGATGGCGCTGGTCGAATTGAGCTTTGTCCGCGTCGACTGTTTTTGCCCGCAGAGCGACGACCAGGGGCCATTCAAAGCCGATGCGGATGGGCGACTGAAGGCTCAACGCGTAGCGGTCGTGTATCTGAAGAGCCATGTACACCACGAGGGCACCGCCGAGGATGGCGAGTAAGCCGAGCGCCAGGCCCACATTACTGGCTGCATCTCCAGTGGTGGGCTTGTTGCGCGAGGTTTCGCGTGGACGCTTGATTACGATCGACCGGTTTGCGCGTGGGCGTCGTGGAGTGCTAACTGAAGCTCGCATCTTGCGTGTGACAACAAAAACGTCTGAACAGATTCTAACCTTTCTGTTTTAAGAGGCAGCCCGCGTGAGCAGGCGATGAGTAGGCTGAAACGGCTTTCATTCTGCTTGTATGGGAGCATCTGTGTATGCCGGTTTTAGACGCCTCACCTGCCCACGAACCACAGGCGGTAGACGATCGATCGAGTGCAGTCGGTCTGCGGGCCGTAGCAACCTTTGAGGCTACCAAGGGAATTGGGGTTATCTTGCTCGGGCTTACGCTTCTGGCGGTGCACCGTCACGCAGAAGATTACGCCGAGAGCCTTCTCTATCATCTGCATATCGAACCGGACCGGCACCTCTCGCACGTGATGATGGATGCGGCTACGAAGCTGACGGACGCCCGTATCTGGACTATTATTGCAGCGGCGTTAAGTTATTCAAGCGTTCGCTTTATTGAGGCTTGGGGCTTGTGGAACCGGCGCGTTTGGGCGGAATGGTTCGCGCTGCTTTCCGGAGCCATGTATCTTCCTTGGGAGATCCTGAAGCTTGTGGAGCGCGTTGACTGGGAGCGCGTCAGCGTACTAGCTATCAATTTGGTGATCGTGCTTTATATGTTGTGGATCCGTGTCCGCGCTGGTAGCGGACCCCTTGGCCGCCGGGCTATCTAGGAAAATTCGCACAGCAATCAGGGTAAGGCATTCTAACTTCCTGCTTCGCTTCGGCCGATGGAATCAGTGATCGCTTCCGCGGTCGGGGGAAGTATGAGATTGCTGATTTTAGCGAGCGTTGCGGCTTTGATGCTTCTGAATGGTAGAGCGATTGTATCGGCTCAGACGGTGAGACAGCCGGGACAGCTTGGGAGCACTTTGGAAGTGCGGCAGGTAGTTCCCAATGGCGAGGCTGAACAGTATGCGTCTGGCACAATGCCGAAAGTTACGGTTGCAGATGTTGCGGATTCGCATGCCCGCCTGGCGAATCGATTGTGGATCGCTAGCATGGTTTCTGCCGTCGCGGGTACCAGCTTTGATGCGGCGAGTTCTTGGGGTCAGCCAGAACGCAACGGCTTGCTTGCATCCTCAGACGGCCGTTTTGGAGCAAGGGGACTTAGCATCAAGGCAGCGTTCGCAGCGGCAGTGATCGTTCCGCAGATCTGCTTGAGAAAGCATAGCGAGTTAAAGGGGTTATTCGCGGCAGGCAATTTCGCTGAGGCGGCTGCATTTACCGGCGTAGCGGTCCACAACCTTCATGTCCGTAGCGCAAACGGCCAATAGCGCTGCTGCGCTGATAAGCAGAACAGCTAAGGAGTTCGGCGGACGAGTGTCGCCGTTCCCGCGGTGAGGGACGGTGCGGGGCTGAATACCGTTGTCTTCCACTCGATGCGAATACTACTTGCGTCCATGGAGCTGACTTTCAAGGTCCCCTTACTTCCGTTTCCACTTTCCCAAGTGAAGTGCCTGGGGTTGCCGCCGGGGGCTAGCGCGAAGGTTACGTCCGCCGGTATGGGCTTGTCTGTTACGCGATATCGAGCGTGATATTCACCATGTAAGCCACTCCGGTTCCAGATCTTCAGGTCGATGAATTCCGGGGGATAAAATCCAGCCTTGCGTTTCTCCGGTTCGCTTGGAGCGTAAACCCATTCGCCTTCTAACGGGTCCGAGGTTTTGTTGTAACTGGCACTAACGGGAGTAATTGGTTCGGCAAGTTTTGGAGCGGAAGGCAGAGTGCCTGCGGGAAGGGACGCAGCTTCCACTCTCGTAAGTCCAGCGGTAGAGAGCGCCGGCGCAGAGGGAAGCTCCATTCTGGCCGGGGTTGGTCGAGCCGATATTGCGGTGAGAGGTAAGTTCAATTTCTTGTGGCGGGGGAGGTCAGCGACAACTACCGCCGGCTTCGTTTGCTGCGGTGTTTTGCTTTGGGCTGCGCGGTTGTTGCCATGCGCGGCATTTGCGGTGGCTGGGGAAGCAGGTACGCTGGCAACCGTTCGCGAGGCTGCGGGTCTTGCTTCGGAGCGCAATAATGGAACCGGCTGCCCCAGCGGAGCCGGAACTTTTGCCGCTTGAGCAGCATCGCTCGGAACCTGAGTTTGCGGTGAAGGTTGGGATGGTGATTCGGTCCGGCTAGCTGAAGGGTTTGGCTCGGCGCCGGTTTCCGCTCCCGAGCCTATGTAGGTAGGGCTCCGACCCCCAAAAGAACTGCCCCATTTATCAGCCCAAAACCAGACCGCGGCTACGGTAAGGACTACCGCTCCGACGGTGCTGGCTATCCACCAGGGCCACGAATGAAAGGCACCGCGCTTTGCCCTGCCTGCTTGAAAAACAGCGGGCCCGTCCTTCAACTCCTCATCGTACGCCCGCCGTCGTTCGGGATCACACAGCACGTCCACGATGGAGTTCACTCGCCGCATTTGGGTCTCGGCAAGCTGTTTTACGGCATCATCCGTTTGCTGATCGGGATGCAGCAACTTGGTTAAGCGCCGGTGCGCGCGCCGGATCTCCTCCTCCGTGGCGGTTCGGTTTATCCCGAGTTCCTCGTAGTAGTCCATTGGGTTACTTCCGTTTGATCATCTTAAACTATTCCGTTATACTGGAATGGCCTTGAGTCCTTAGGGCTCAAGTTCTTCGGAGAAGACGGATGAAACTGACTGCGGCCTCGAAGCTTTGCTTCGTTACCGGTCTCTCATTAAGTTGTTCGTTTGCTGCTAACCCCACAGTTGGCGTGGCCTCTGCACTGGGCACTTTTAGTGTAAATAACGCCAAGGTGGAGGGCAATGCGAACATCTTCAACGGTTCGCAGATAAGCACAGATCAGGCGGCCAGCCGAGTCTATCTGCAAAATGGAGCGGCGTTGACCCTCGGAGCTTATTCTACCGGGACCCTTTACAAGGACCATGTTGTGTTACAACAAGGTTCCGCCAAAGTTGATGGCATTAATGGGTACAGCGTCCAAGCCGGTAAGCTACGGATTCAAGGCGCCGAGGCGTTGTCGGGAGCGGTGGTGCGGCTGGATGGAAATCGTGTTCAGGTCGCGGCGCTCGCGGGTTCGGTCAAGGTGTTAACCCAACGGGGTGCACTCCTGAGTCGTGTGAATGCGGGGAGCGCCTCCGAGTTCGACGCGGACGCTGCGGGTGCGCCGGGCGGGCAGAGTGGTGCCACAGCTGGCCAGAGTGGCGCCACAGCGCAGACCGGTGCTACTTCCGGCGCAGAGCAGGCACGCCGGAGGCGCATCCGAGAGACGGAGTTATATCTGACTTTAGGTGTTGCTTTGGGCGGGTTGGGTACGGCTGTAGATGCGATTCTGCAGCCTGGATCTCCGGCGCCGACTAGCCCGTAAAGGGAGTTGGCAGGTTTCATTTTGTGCTGCGCACAACGATACTCGGGGGCGTAGCTCAGTTGGATAGAGCATCAGCCTTCTAAGCTGAGGGTCACAGGT
>CAXUCT010000178.1:0-5021 GCA_964249415.1 uncultured Bryobacteraceae bacterium
AATACTGGTTTGGGGAAGCCATAGCAAAGGGCATGCCGACTTTGATTCATGGTCTCCTGCAGGGCATCATCCTTCAGTTGCTTACTGAGGCCGGCTATATCGCCGGTTCTGAAGTGGAGCTCAGGATTGCTCCCGATGCCCGTCCCAAGCCCGACGTAATTGGCACCAGGGGTGAAGTGGAAGAGCCGTATCCCACGAAAGCGGTCGACGTGGTGGTCGAGATTCTCTCACCGGACGACACGATGCCGTATGTTCTGGAAAAATGCCAAGCTTACGAGACTTGGGGTTTTGAGTACATTTACATCGTCAATCCGGAAAGCCGCCAACTTTTCCGGTGGATTGGAACGGCACTGGAAATTTCAGACGAGTTGACGTCGATTCCGTCTGTGAGGATTTGGCGACAGCTAGAGGAAGCTATGCGGCGCCGGTGAAGATTTCGGAGACAGCGAGCCGTAAATCGTCTGCGTGCAAGGAATCATCCTGGTCGGCAAGAATGAAGTCGTTTCCGCCATGGTACTCGAAACGGGCTTTGCTCTTGCGATCAATGATCCAGCAGTGAGGTACGCCCCAACTGGAGTAGCGGACACATTTCCGGAACAGGTCGGCCTCGCTGGGACTCGGAGAGAGGATCTCGATGCAGAGAAAGGCAGGGGCGAGCAGGTAGCCTCTTGCGTCTTCGTCGAAGCGATCAGGGAAGGAGAGCATGACGTCGGGCGTCATCCAGTCATCGCCTCGGGCGAGAGACCATTCCAGGCGCGCTCGAGCGTTTCTGGCCGCAAGAGGCTTCAAAAGACTGAGGAGATGGTATACGAAGTCGGAATGTGTACCGCCGCCCAACTCTCTTTCTATCAGTTCGCCATCTAAACGGTCGAAGTACTTGTCCTTCTCAGTTTCTAGATCGAGAGGGGTAGAGGTCTGGGTGGCCATGAGGAAGCTAATCTTCTATTCTGCTTGAACAGAGATAGGTCTGTATACTGGCGGTGAACTTCGTTGATTGGCTGTTAGCTGATCTACGGCTTCCTAAAGGCATTCAAGGGAAAGCTGAAGCAGAAAACGCCTGGTGGCGCGTGATGTGCCTGACGGGCGTCGATTATTTCTCTACTTTGGGATATCAGCCGGGAATAGCGGCGGTGGCGGCGGGGCTGCTTTCCCCTGTTGCCACGTTGGTATTGGTGGTGGTTACGCTCTGCGCGGCACTGCCGGTGTACAGCCGGGTAGCGGAAGCGAGTCCGAACGGGCAGGGTAGTATCGCCATGCTGGAGCGTCTATTTCCGCGCTGGGCGGGGAAGACGTTCGTGCTGGTTCTGCTCGGGTTCGCGACGACGGATTTCGTTATTACGATGACGCTTTCCGCGGCCGATGGCGCGGCGCACTTCATTGAAAATCCGCTTACGCCGGCGATGCTGAAAAACCAGATGGCTGTCACTCTGGTGCTGTTGGCCATTCTAGGCGCAATCTTCTTGAAGGGATTCAAAGAGGCTATTGGGATAGCGGTGGTGTTTGTCGCGGTGTATTTGGCGCTGAATGTGGTGGTGACTGCCTATGCCTGTTGGGATGTGTGGCAACACATGTCGCTGTTTGCCGGTTGGAAAAATGCATTGATTACACAGCACGGAAATCCGCTGGCAATGCTAGGGGTATCGCTGCTGCTGTTTCCGAAACTCGCGCTCGGATTATCGGGCTTTGAGACCGGCGTGGCGGTGATGCCGTTAGTAAAAGGCGAGGATCTGAAGGACCGGATCAGGAACACGCGCAAGCTATTGGTGACGGCTGCGGTGATCATGAGCGTCTTTCTAATGTTCACGAGTTTCGTGACCACGCTGCTGATTCCGCCGGAGAAGTTTAAGGAGGGCGGGGAAGCAAACGGCCGTGCCTTGGCCTATCTGGCTCACAAGTATTTGGGGGAGGGTTTCGGATCGGTTTACGACATCAGCACGATTTTGATCCTGGCATTCGCTGGGGCGTCGGCCATGGCCGGGCTGCTGACGCTGATACCACGTTATCTACCGCGTTTCGGCATGGCTCCGGAATGGGCGCGCGCCTCGCGACCGCTGGTTCTTGTGTTCATGGGCGTCGGGTTCGTAATCACGATTCTGTTTCACGCCAACGTAGATGCACAGGGCGGGGCTTATGCAACGGGCGTGCTGGTGCTGATGACTTCAGCCGCGATTGCAGTGATGATGGAGGCCTGGAGAACACGTGCTCGCTGGGCGTTTCTGACCATCGCGCTAGTATTCGTATACACCACGGCACTGAATATTTTTGAGCGCCCAGAAGGCATAAAGATTGCCTCGTTTTTCATTCTCGTGATGGTTGTGACATCGCTGATTTCGCGAACGATGCGCGCCACCGAATTACGAATAACAGAGGTGGACCTGGATGAGAGCGCGCAACTCTTATTGGCGGAAGACGAAGATCAGGTGATTCGGCTGGTAGCGCGTAAGTCACGAGATGAGGCAGAAGCCGATCTCGATGGGGTAGACCAACTGGTCCGGCACCCGCACAGTTTCAGTTCCGATGAGCGGATCTATTTCTTTGAGGTGAAGCGCGGCGACGCGTCGAGCTTTGAATGCACCCTGAAAGTGAGCGGAGAGCGGCTGGGACGGCATGCCATTCTGCGCGCTGAAAGCCCTGCTGTCGCGAACGCGATTGCCGCCATGCTGCTGCATCTGGAGCTAACAACCGGGAAAGTCCCGCACGGTTACTTCAAGTGGAATGAGGGGAATCCGGTGGGGAATCTGTTCCGCTTCCTTTTCCTTGGAGAAGGAGACACAGCGCCATTGGTGCATGAGGTGCTACGGCGGGCAGTTCCGGATGTTAAGCGACGGCCTGTGATTCATGTAAGTTGAGCGATTGTTTGGCGCGGAAATAAAGTACGTGCAGTGGGTCCGTTGCATAAGTGAGGAGCCTTTAGCGGGGGTTCTCCCCCACACGGTCGCGGCTCGATCTAGACGCATCAGAAAGAAATTATGACGAAAGCGCTTTTTCCGTTAGTGCTGTTTCTAGTGGGTGCCGGGGGTGCCGCAGCGGTGGACGTTGAGACGCTGCAGCCGATTGGGGCGGTGGCGAGTGTTCAGAAAACGGCTGCGGGGATCATGCTGACGTGCACAGACAGCTCACAAGTGAGCGTTACGGTTTTGGCGCAAGACTTGGTTCGGGTACGGGCCAGCTTTCGGCAGCCGTTGCCAATGCGGGAGCACTCGTGGGCGGTTGCTAAAACTTCGTGGGCGGCGGTGAACTGGAAGCTGGCTGAACGCGCGGACGAAGTGAGCGTGAAGACCGGAAGAGTTCAGGTGGCAATAAACCGCTCCCCCTTGTTGATTGAGTTCCGCGATCCGGTGACTCACAAGGTGAGGAGCGCGGATTACCGGCCGATGTTATTTGACCCGAAGTCGCCAGCGATCGCGAACCTGAGGCGGCTTGGGTTTGAGGAACATTTTTATGGGCTGGGCGAGAAGGCGGCGCGGCTAGATAAGCGGCGGGGCCGCTTTACGATGTGGAATACAGCTTCCTATAAATTCGCGGAGGGAGCGGATCCGGTATATCAGAGCGTGCCGTTTTATATAGGTTGGGAGGATGGCGCCGCTTACGGGCTTTTTTACGACAACAGCTATCGCAGCAGCTTTGATTTCGGAAGCAAGAGCGAGGAGTTCACAGCGTTTACGGCGGACGGCGGCCCGATGAACTATTACTTCTTCGCGGGGCCATCGATGAAGGACATAGTGGGGACGTACACGGAGCTGACTGGGCGCATTCCTTTGCCGCCGCGCTGGGCGCTGGGAAATCAGCAGAGCCGTTACACGTACTATCCAGCTTCGGAGGTGATGAAGGTAGCGGATATGTACCGGGCACATGACTTACCGCTGGACGCGATTGACCTCGACATCAACTACATGAATGGATACCGGGACTTCACTTGGGATCCGAAGGGGTTTCCCGATCCGCGGGCGTTAATGGAGGCATTGGGAAAGAAGGGCGTGAAGGTGGTGACGATTGTCGATCCAGGGATTAAGTATCAGCCAGACGGTGGTTACTACGCTTACGACGAAGGGAAGCAGAAAGACTATTTTCTGAAGCGAACCAATGGTCAGCTTTATATCGGGAAGGTTTGGCCGGGCGATGCGGTGTTTGTGGATTACACGCGCGAGGACGCGGCGCGGTGGTGGGGACAGATGCTGAAGGCTTATACGGATAACGGCGTGGCGGGGATTTGGACGGACATGAATGAGCCTTCGGACTTCGTGGACCAGACGGGCGCAACGCAGATGGACGTGGTGTCTTACGATGGCGGCGCGCGGTCAACCTATGGGGCCAATCGGAATTTATTTGCGCTGCAGATGGCGCGGGCGACTTACGAAGGGCTGGAGCGATTGCGACCGAATGAACGCCCGTTTGTAATTACGCGGGCGGGGTTTGCGGGCATTCAGCGTTACTCGACGATGTGGACGGGGGACAACGCGGCGACATGGGATTCATTGGCGCTTACGGCACCAATGTTCGAGTCGCTGGGACTATCCGGCGAGTCGTTCGTGGGGGCGGACGTGGGCGGATTCGCAGGGCGGTCAAGCGGCGAGTTACTCACGCGCTGGTATGAAGCGGGATTCCTGACGCCATTTCTGCGGAACCACGCAGAGATGGGCACCTACGATCATGAGCCGTGGCGGTTTGGGACATATTACGAGGACATTATTCGCAAGTATCTAAAACTGCGCTACCGTTTGCTGCCGTTTCTTTATACGGCAGTGGAGGAGGCGCACCGCACGGGTTTGCCGGTGTTTCGGCCTTTGCTGCTGAATTACCAGCAAGACACGAACGTGCTGAGCATTGACGATGAGTTCATGATCGGCAGCGATTTGCTGGTAGCTCCGGTGCTGAAAGCGGATGCCGAAAGCCGGTCTGTTTACTTGCCTGCCGGCGCGTGGTTTGATTACTGGACGGGTGAGCGCTACCAGGGTGGACGAATGATCAGAGCGCAGGCGCCGCTCGAGATAGTGCCGCTGTTTGTGCGTGGCGGCGGGATT
>CAXUCT010000178.1:5034-8612 GCA_964249415.1 uncultured Bryobacteraceae bacterium
GGACATGAGCTGGACAGGCGAGAAGGCGGAAGATCCGTTGACTTTCGACATGTATCTGGATGATCGCGATGAGGCGAGTGGTTCGTTATACGAGGACGATGGGATTAGTGTCAGATACAAGTCTGGCCTGTTCCGGCGCACGGCGGTGAACGCGCGGCGAGGGGCGAACGGGTTGGAGGTTGAGCTGCAGCACGCGGGCGGCGATTATCGAGTTGCCCCGCGCCAGATCATTTTTTCCATTCGATCGAAGGATCGGGTGGCGCATGCCTGTTCAGTGGATGGCGCGTCGGGAGGTTGCGAACTGATGCAGAAGCCGGAGGGCGGGTTACAGGTTCGCATTCGTGACAACGGGGAGAATCATCGAATCGTAATTCAATGATGGCGCAGGGTGGTGCAAGAATGCGCGCCTGCGTTTTGCTTCTTTTATTAGCGAGGGCTTGTTGGCCGCAAGAGGCGACGCAGGTTGTATTAAGTGGAATGGTTCGCAATGAATCGGGGAGTGCCTTGCCTGGAGTGCGGGTTGAATTGCGCTCAGAGACGACCGACATTTTTACTGTTACGGGAGCAGGGGGCAAATACCAGTTCGCGCCCGTTACACCGGGCCTGTATCGACTAACGGTTCGGTTAAAGAATCGACCGGTCACATGGGTACGGCCTATACAACTGCGGAGCGCGCTGTCAGCAGAAATTACGCTGCCCCACGAGGGGCCGATTTCGTTGAAGCTGATTGAGCAAGGGCCGGCCCGCGAATCAACGGCGGGCGGCGAGGATTTATCGGCGCAGGCGGTTGCCGCGATTCCTTTGAACAAACGCGACTTCAGCCAGTTGCTTCTGTTAGCAGCGGGAACGATGACGGACGCGAACGGCGCCACGAATTTCACGCAGCAGTTCGCGATCAACGGGCAGCGCGGGGTGGAAGCTGTGTTCGCGATGGATGGAGCGGACAGCAGTGATCCGGAGATGGGTGGCGCGACGTTTTCAAACTTCAACGTAGACGCCGTACAAGAGATTCAGTCGTCTTCCGGCTGGATGCCGGCGGAGATCGGCCGCGGGGCAGCGGGATTTACGAATATCGTCACGCGCTCCGGCACAAATGTGTTTCATGGATCGTTGTTTGAGTTTCTGAGGAACTCGGCTTTAGACGCGCGAAACTTTTTTGACCGGCGTTCGGTAGCGAACCCGGGCCGTATTCCGCCGTTTCGCAGAAATGAGTTTGGGATCACAATTGGAGGCCCGGTAGCATTACCCGGGGTGTACGACGGCCGCAACAAGACGTATTTCTTTGGGGAGTTTCAGGGATTCCGTCAAGTGCTTGGAACGACGCAGGTCTTGGCAGTGCCGACCGCGAGCGAGCGTGCGGGCCTGGACACGACGGCTTTCTCCGGCGATACCTTGCTGGTGCCGGTGAACCCTCGAACGGCTGCGCTGATTAATCGATATCCGCTGCCTAACGACTCGCAGGGACCTTTCGGCGCGCGCACCTATGCGACTTCATCAAAGGTCAACACGGACGCGAATCAGTTCTCGTTGCGAGCAGATCATAAACTGTCGTCGAAGGACAGCTTGTTCGCGCGCTTCACACGAAGCAACCTGGATGGCCCTACGACGAACCCGGATCAGACGGCCATCGATCCAAGCTTCGGCGTCGTGTATATCGATCACCAGCGGAATGGGGTGGTGACGTGGACGCGGACGCCAAGCGCAACTTTTTCATCTGAATCCTCGGCGAGCTTTACGCGCACGACGCCTTCGTTTCCGACGCCGAATCACGTTGACCCGGCGCTGACTTTTAGCGATGGGTTGTATGAGCCATTCAATGCGGCAGGAGGATCGGTGACGGCGGCTCTCAGCAATTTGTTTCAAGGGCGGCAGAATTTCTCTTGGACCAGAGGCAAGCATCTGATCAAAGCGGGCGGCGAGTTTCGCGCGAATCGTGATACCACGTATTTCGGAACGGCTCCGAATGGGCAGTACACCTTTGGGGGAGGGACGGCGTATTCACCAGTGGACATTCGTTCGCTGAGCGGGGTACACAATATTCCGGCCGGCGCGGCGCTTCCCGACACCTTGTCGGCGTTGCTGACGGGGAGCGCGTTTAGTTACACGGTGGCGGTGGCGCCAGCGGGATTGCCGCAAGGCGACCAGATCGGCGTGGCTGCGGTATCGCGCTATGGCGTTAACTTGTTTCTGCAGGACACGTGGAAAATTTCTGACGGACTGGTGCTCGATTACGGGTTGCGCTACGAGCTGTACTGGCCCATTACGGAGAGAACGCACCGAACGGCGGGCATGGACTTCACGAGCGGCGCCGGCGGCGTTGGGCAGGAGTATTTGATCAACCCACAACCGCCTTACAAGCTGAACGCGAATGGTTGGGGACCGCGAGCGAGGATTAGTTGGCTGGCGGCACAGCACTTGTGGATCAGAGCCGGTGGGAGCATCACGACGGTACCGCCCAATATCTGGCAAGACAACTTGCTGACTGGAGCAGCGCCTTATGTGGATTACCCACGGCTGACTGCATCGCCCGGCGCACCTTTACTGATTGGAACGCAAATTACGCCGGGAGATTTGCCGGGCGTGTATACACCTGGCGGGACAAACATTCTGGCGAGCAACGATTCAAAGGCTGTGCCGGCGAACACGGTGTGGGACATCGATCGATTCGAGCGGGGAATCGCCGCTCTGAATGGCAGCCATCAGATCACGCCGCTGAACGTAAATGCCATTTCGCAGGATTTCCACAATGCATATCTGGGGAGCTGGACCTTCGCGCTGGAGAGGCAGTTCAGCAGCCTAAGTGCAAACGCGGCTTACGAGGGAACCGCCGGTGTGAGCCTGCCCGCTATCAATTTCCCGAATGGCTATCCGGGAGCGACTCCGGGCTTGGCGCGGTACACGGAGTTCGATGCGTCGGGACAACCAAGCGGCGGTTTTGGAACAGAAATGCTGATGACCAACCGGTCGCATTCGACCTATCACGCGCTGCAGACCTCATTGCAAGGGACAGTGCCGCATGGAGGACCGGATATTCAGGCGAGCTACACGTGGTCGAAGTCACTCGATGACGCGAGTACGGTGATTGGCGGGTTTGTCAGCGGTGCCTCAGGAACAACAGCGCAGGCTTGGCCTCAGAATCCGTTTAACACGCGGGCGGAGAAAGGGCCATCGACATTCGACATCGCGCATGCGTTCACGATGAGCGCGATTCAGGATCTGCATGCCGACCGCGTGTCACTGCTGCGGCCTTTAGGACAGAAGTTTGCGCGCGGGTGGCAATTGCTGAGCGTGTCAACCTTGGCCAGCGGCGCGCCGTTCACGATCTATTCGGGCGTGCAACAAACGGGAGTGGGGTCGAATGGGGTAGACCGGCCGGATCAGATCGCGAGCCCCGATTTGTCGACAAGCCGCAAGATTCGGGAGGATTACTTTGGCCTGGGCGCGAATAATGCGGCGTTCTTTGCGATCCCGATCAACGTCGCGGGCGGCACTGGACCAAACCATGGAGTCTTCGGCACGCTGGGACGCGATACGTTTCGGGGCCCGGCGCTGTTCGATTATGATTTCGCGTTGGTGAA
>CAXUCT010000179.1:0-891 GCA_964249415.1 uncultured Bryobacteraceae bacterium
GGCGGAAGAGTCGCTCGAAGTTGGGCCGCAGGCGACGTTGGGGGCGGTGTTTGAGGCGTATTCCCAACGATTCGAAACGCTGCGGAACAAGCGTCCGTCGATTTTATTTGCGAGGAACCGCGAGTTCGCGACGCCGGACGCAGTTTTAGCCGATGGGGATGAAGTGGCCTTCCTACCGCCGGTGAGCGGTGGGGCGGGGCCGGAAGTGGCGGAGGAAGAGGGGCACGTGTTTGCCATCACGCGCGAGGTGATCCACTCGCACGAGCTTGCGCGCAGCTTGCAGCGGCCTGAAGATGGCGCGGTCGTGGTTTTTGAAGGCATTGTGCGCAACAACACTAAGGGGCGAGCCACTCTTTACCTGGAGTACGAGTGTTACGAGGGGATGGCGTTAGAGCAGATCTCGCGAATTGGGCGGGAGATTGCGGCTCAGTACCAGGTCGGGCGCATTGCGGTTGTGCATCGGCTGGGACGGCTGGAGGTGGGGGAGGCCAGCGTGGCCGTGGTGGCGACGGCGCCACACCGACGGCCTGCTTTTGAAGCCGCGCTCGAAGCGATTGATCGACTGAAGCGGGAAGTACCGATCTGGAAAAAGGAATTCTTTGCCGATGGGGCCGTGTGGGTTGACGGCGAGTGGGATGAGCGATTACTGGCGCGCTCTTAAAAAGCGGTGCAACCTGAAAGGGGCTGAGGGCCGCCTGCTGACACGCGCGGCTCAGAAACGTGAGGCACGCCCGGGAAATGGGAAAACCACTGGGACAGACACCGTTTTGCACTCGCGACGAACTTGCTCCGTTTTTCATGCTTTGCGGCGCTCAGCAAAACGAGTCAGTCCCGGGTTTTCGCGTTGCGGACGACTCGCGGATCCGCTTGACCGACGCGGCTCAGGTGTTT
>CAXUCT010000179.1:901-5440 GCA_964249415.1 uncultured Bryobacteraceae bacterium
CACGCTACCCGCGCAGTTCAGGCCTGCCTATCCGCCGGTATCCGCGCCTGCTCCTTCGCCGCAATCGGGCGCGGAAGGTCCACCGATTTTCTCAGTTAAGGTCAATCTGGTTCGCCTGTTGGTCTCGGTGCGCAACCAATCGGGCGTGCTGATTACGAATTTAAACAAGCAGGATTTTCAGGTGGCGGACGCGGGCGTGCCACAGGGGATCTCAGTGTTTGAACGGAATACTTCGCTGCCGCTGTCGGTTGCGGTACTGATCGACACCAGCGGAAGCACGCAGAAAGACCTCCACTACGAAGTGGATTCCGTGCTGCGCTTCGTGCCCACGCTGTTGGGATCCGGCAACCCCGCGGACACGTTTGAACTGTTCAGCTTCAATTGGCGAATCAATCTGGAAGCCGATTTTTCGCGAAACCAGAAACGCGCTGAGCACGCTTTACATGCGCTACATGGCGAGGGGGGCACGTCATTGTACGACGCGATCTATTTAGCGAGCGACACGTTGTCCGATCGCGAGGGCCGGCACGTGATTGTGGTGGTGACCGATGGCGGAGATACGACCAGCTATAAGAAATACGGCGATGCGCTCGCGGCTGCGCAACGTTCGGACGTGGTGTTGTACCCGGTGGTAGTGGTTCCCATTGAAGGGGATGCGGGGCGAAATACGGGGGGTGAACACGCGCTGGCGACGCTGGCGAACTCTACCGGCGGCCGAATCTTTTATCCGGAAGGATTCGATCGATTGGACGCGGCATTCGCGGATATTCTGCAGGAGCTGCGAACGCAGTATCTGCTCGGATTTTATCCAAGCAATGTTCGTCAACAAGCGCGATTGTTTCACCCGGTGAAAGTGGAGGCGCGAGACCCATCGCTGCATGTGACCGCGCGCACCGGGTATTACGAACCGTGAGGTGGAGCGCTTCCGGCGCTGTGTTGAACTGAGATCATGGAAAGTTTCCTGGATGCGGCCATTGAGATCGCCCGTGAAGCAGGACAGGTACTGCTTGCGCATCGGGGGGTTGGGTTTGAGCTGAAAGGCGAGCACGATCTTGTGACCGCGGCCGATCGGGCAAGCGAACAACTAGTTGTAAGGCGCTTGCGAGAGCGCTTTCCCCGGCACGGAATTGTTGCAGAAGAGGGCGGCCGCGCGGAGCTGGATTCCGAACTGCGGTGGTACGTGGATCCACTGGATGGAACGACTAACTTTGCTCATGGCTATCCAGCGTGGAACGTCACGTTGGCATTGGCGCGAAGAGGCGAGGTGATTGCGGGCGTGGTTTTCGATCCTTTGAACCGTGAGCTGTTCGCGGCCGAGCGCGGGGCAGGAGCTCGACTGAATGGCGCTCCGATGCACGTCAGTAAGGCGCGGGTGCTAAATGATGCGCTGGTTTCGACGGGCTTTCCCAGCCGCAAGCGACACCAGAACGTGAACATCCATTTCTATTACCAAGTCGCCATGGTGACGCACGGCGTTCGGCGGGGCGGCTCGGCGGCGCTCGATCTGGCATATACCGCGTGCGGGCGGCTGGAAGCGTTTTGGGAATTCGGGCTGAATCCCTGGGATATGGCGGCGGGAACGCTGTTGGTGGAGGAGGCGGGCGGGAAGACATCCGGGATGCGAGGCGAGCCGTTGGAGCTCCATGGGAAGTATCTTCTGGCCGATAACGGGCTGATTCACGGGGAAATTTTAGATCTGTTCGGAGACGTGTTCGGCGGACATTACCGTTATGACATGCCGCCGCTGCCCGCGGAAGAATGGGAGATGCAACATGGTTGAGATGCCTGCGGTTCCATTGACTCTGGAAGGATCGTGGGTGCTGCACCAGATGTTCCGGATTCATCGCGCGGCGTGGCGGGCGCTAGAGCCGGCACATCGAGAGCACGTCCTGCTGGAAGCTACGCGCGCGCTCATTCCAATCGAGCAAGGGTCGAAGGAGGGGCATCCCAATCAATCGGCGCTTTACTCACTTATAGGGCATAAAGGGGATTTGATGCTGGTGCATTTCCGCAGCAGCCTGGAGGATGTTCACCGGGCTGAGCTGGCGCTGGCTCAGTTGGAGTTTTCGCTTTATCTGGAGGCAACGCATTCTTACTTGTCAGTTGTTGAACTAGGACTTTATGAATCTTCGGCGAAGACTTACGGACAGCTTTCTGAACTTGGACTTGAGCCACATACAGCGGAGTGGAAGGCGCAAATTGCCGAAGTGGTGGCGCGACAGACGGCGGCTATGTCGCCTCGGCTTTTTCCGGAAATTCCCACAAGTAAGTATATTTGTTTCTATCCCATGGACCGGAAGCGCGGGGAGAGTAAGAACTGGTATCAAGTGACAATGGCCGAGCGGCAGCGGATGATGCATGAGCACGGCACTATTGGGCGGCGTTATGCGGATTCAGTGCGGCAGATTATTACGGGGTCGGTGGGCTTTGACGACTGGGAATGGGGAGTGGACCTTTTTGCGGACGACCCATTGGTTTTCAAGAAGCTTATTTATGAGATGAGATTCGACGAAGTAAGTGCGGTGTACGCGCTCTTTGGTTCGTTTTACGTTGGCTTAAGAGTTCCGGCGAAAGATTTAGGAGTGCTTTTGACCGGGGAATATGCCTCGCCCGAATACGTCATAATGAACCGTGGATAGCGACGCGGCGCCGGCATAGCAAGATCTCCGCTCAGGGCCTCTAAATACAAGAAATCAAAACTTCACAGGTCGGGATGTTACGCTTAGAATTCAAAAAATGCGTACTGTCGACCTGGTTCACCGCAAGCGGGATGGAGAGGAACTGTCTCCTGAGGAACTTCAGTTCCTGGTGGATGGTTACACTCGCGGCGAGGTTCCTGACTACCAGATGGCCGCTTTCTGCATGGCGGTTTTTTTCTCCGGAATGTCTGACCGGGAAGTAAGTGCCCTGACCGACGGCATGGTGAAATCCGGTTCGGTGGTTGACCTTTCTGCAATCCCTGGTGTCAAAGTCGACAAACATTCCACGGGCGGCGTGGGCGATAAAACCAGCTTAATTTCCGCTCCCATTGCAGCAGCTTGCGGCGTGGTGGTACCCATGATCTCCGGGCGAGCGTTAGGGCATACCGGTGGAACTTTGGACAAATTGGAATCGATTCCCGGTTTTCGGACCGATTTGACCATTGATGAACTTAAGGCGCTATTAGCTGAGCATAACTTAGCGTTTATTGGACAGACAGCAGAAGTAGCACCGGCCGATGGCAAGCTTTATTCGTTGCGTGATGCAACGGCTACGGTGGAATCGATTCCACTGATTGCATCTTCGATCATGTCGAAGAAATTGGCGGTGGGCCTGGACGCATTGGTGCTGGATGTGAAGGTGGGATCAGGCGCATTCATGAAGAAGCAGGTGGAGGCGCGGCGCCTGGCGCAAATGATGGTGGGGATTGGGCGACGTCTGGACAAACGCGTGCAGGCTTTGATCACCGATATGAATCAGCCTCTGGGTTACGCGATCGGCAACGCTCTAGAGGTGATGGAAGTATCCCAGACGCTGCAGAATGCTGGTCCGGCGGACTTGACTCGCCTGTCGCTTGAACTAGCGGCGCGGATGATCTTCCTTGGTAAGGTGACCAAGACTCTGGACGAAGCGCGCGAGATGGCGCAAGCCAAGCTGCTGGATGGCTCCGGATATAAGAAGTTAAAAGATGTGATTGCGGCGCAAGGCGGCAACCCGCAGGTGCTGGACCGCTTTGAGCTGCTGCCGAATGCCACGGGCGCGCAAGAGATCACAACAGCGCGGGCCGGTTATGTAAGTGGGATTGATGCAGAGCTGATTGGGCAAGCATCGTCCTTGATTGGCGCAGGCAGGAACACGAAGGACGATTCAATTGATCCAGCGGTGGGGGTGATTCTGGAGGTAAAGGTGGGCCAGAAGATTGAAGCGGGGAGTATTCTGTGCCGCATTTACTATACGAGTGAAGAACACCTGGAAGATGCGGCGGAGCTGGTGGAAGACGCTTTCAAAATAGCGCAGCAGCCGGTGGAAGAGCGGGACCTTATTTTGGAAGTGGTCAGCTAATCACGCGGTGCGATGGCCAGATTTGATGGGCTGGTAGGCCTGGTTGCCATCGTCCTAAGCGGATATTTTTTTTCAACCAACCGAACAACCATTCAGCGGCGCGTGGTGGTTTGGGGCCTCACGCTGCAATTTGCGTTTGCGTTTCTGGTGCTGAAAACGAAGTTTGGCGAGTTGTTCTACGGCGTAAGTTTATTTGTTAATGCGCTGCTGAATTACACGACGGCCGGCTCCACGTTTGTGTTCGGGGATAAGCTGGGCGCAAAGAGCGAGCAGTTCGGAGTCATCTTCGCGTTTCAAGTTCTGCCGATTGTTATTTTTATTTGCTCGCTGTTCGCGATTCTTTATTACGTGGGCTTGATGCAGGTCTTTGTGAAGGGCATGGCGATAGTGATGCAGCGTTTCATGGGCACGAGCGGAGCCGAATCGACGTGCGTGGCGGCGAGCATTGTGATGGGGCAAACCGAGGCGCCAGTTACCATCCGGCCGTTTCTGGAAACG
>CAXUCT010000179.1:5450-8593 GCA_964249415.1 uncultured Bryobacteraceae bacterium
CTCTTTACCGTTATGACGAGCGGGATGGCGCATGTGTCGGGCGCTGTGATGGCGGCCTATGTGGCCATTGCAGGGGTGTCGATTTCGCATCTACTGACGGCGGTGATCATGACGGCGCCGGCGACTTTGATGCTGGCCAAGATGTTCGTTCCCGAGACTGGCAACCCCTTGACCGCGGGAACAGTTCGCGTAGAGGTGGAGAAGCCGGGAGTAAACCTGATTGATGCGGCGGCGCGGGGCGCCGGGGACGGGTTACAGCTTGCACTCAATATCGGGGGAATGCTGATTGCGTTTCTCGCCTCCATCGCTCTTGTGAATGGCGGTCTGGCGTGGGTGCATGCTTACGTTGGCTGGATACCGGCATCGCTGCAGCAGATCCTTGCAGTAATGTTTGCACCGATCGCGTGGGCGCTGGGCGTGAGTTGGAACGACTGCGCCACCATCGGCAATCTGTTGGGCACGCGCATGGTGTTGAACGAATTTGTGGCCTTCGTGGATTTAGGGAAAGTGCGCGCGATGCTGCAGCCACGCTCGTTCACCATCGCTACTTTTGCATTGTGCGGCTTCGCGAATCTGAGTTCGATAGCGATTCAGATCGGCGGCATCGGCGCACTGGCTCCTTCGCGAAAATCTGACCTGGCGCGATTGGGATTCAAGGCCATGTTGGTGGGAACGCTGGCGAATTTCATGTCGGCATGCATAGCCGGCATGTTGCTGTAACCGGATATGCGGAAGGGCTGCGACTCATTTGCCGGTACCGCTCCCTCACGGTCGCGGCCCAGTAAGCGGGGCTCGTATGCGTAACGCTGCTGAGCTGGTGGAAAGTAAGACTTCGATTCGGCCCAGGGTGGGCGTGGTGTTAGGCAGCGGGCTGGGCGCGTTTGCGGAGGCGCTGGTACGGCGATCTGCCCGGCTTCCCCCCTTCGACGGCTACTGGACATGCGGGCGAACTGGTACTGGGCACGGTAGGGGCAAACGGCAGCGGGGCTGCTGATGCCGTGCTGATGTCGGGCCGTTTCCATCTGTATGAGGGCTACACTGCCCAGCAAGTCACGGCCGGCATACGGTTGTTTCACGAGTTGGGCGTGGAGCGAGTGGTGTTGACGAATGCGGCAGGCGGCATCAACGCGGAATACGCGCGCGGAGCGCTGGTTTTGATTTCTGATCACATCAACTTGCAGGGCGCGAACCCTCTGGTGGGACGTAATGATGCACAGCTGGGTCCGCGATTTCCGGACATGACCGAAGCGTACTCCATGAGTTTAAGAGAAATGGCGCTCGAGACGGCTGAGAAGCTAGGGATTACGCTGCATCAGGGCGTGTATGCGGGGGTGCTAGGGCCGAGCTACGAAACTCCGGCGGAGATTCGATTTCTGAAGACGATTGGCGCTGACTTGGTGGGCATGTCCACAGTGGCTGAGACGATAGCGGCGAACCACCTGGGAATGGAAGTGCTGGGCATCTCCTGCGTGACGAATGTAGCGGCGGGATTGAGCGGGGAAAAACTTGAACACGCCGAGGTTCTTGAAGTGGGCCGGCGGGTTGCCGGGACGTTCTCGAAACTGCTCAGCGGTTTACTACCACGCTTGTGAGCACAAGCACTTCGTTGGTACTGTTCGATATCGACGGTACGCTGATGCGCGGCGCCGGGCAACATCACAAGCAGGCATTGATCGACGGCATACGTCGGGTCACTGGCTTGGAGACGCACTTAGATGGCGTCCCTACGTCGGGCATGCTGGACCGGGATCTGATTGCGGCCATGCTGCGGGCTTCAGGCTACAGTGAACGCCGCATTCGCGCGTCGCTGGGGCAGATGATGGCTGAGAGTCAGAGCTGTTATGTGGCGAATTGCCAGATCGATTTGTCTCCTTTCGTCTGCGCGGGTGTGCGGGAGTTTGTCGCTGCGGTAAGCGAGCGCGGCGCGGCTCTTGGTTTGGTGACCGGCAACTTGAGCCAGATCGGATGGAGAAAAGTGGAACTGGCGGGGCTCCGGGAGTACTTCAAGGTGGGTGCGTTTGCCGAGGATGGAAGGACAAGAGGGCGGCTAGCCCAAATAGCTGCGCGCCGCGCGGTGAAGGCGGGACTGGTGAAAAAGGGCTGCCGTATCACGCTGATTGGAGATCATGCCAACGATGTGCTGGCCGCGAAAGCAAACGGGTTTCAATCGGTTGCTGTGGCAACCGGGATGATGCGTCTTGAAGAGTTGCGCGAAGTTGAGCCTGATTTCTCGGTTCGGGATTTGACTGAACTAGATCCTGACGTGGTTCTTTAGGGCGCTTCCACGGTCGCTTTCTGAAGCGCTGCCCGAGCCAGAAGCCGGGTGGAATCCAGCGTAGGCAACGGCGAATTCCCATCGTTGATGATCAAGGGGATCTCCGTGCACCCAAGAACAACGCTGTCGCAACCTTGGCCTTTCAGACGCGTGATGACACTTTGAAAGCACGCCACACTTTCGGGCTTGAAGATGCCGCGAACCAATTCATCCATAATGATGCGCCCAATCTGCACCCGCTCCTCATCGCTGGGGAGCACAAGGTCCAGACCCTTAGCGGTTAGAGCATCTGGGTAGACGGAGCTGTTGACCAACCACCGTGTTCCCGTGATACCGACCCGCCGAAATCCGCGCTCTACAGCCGCGGTGACGGTCACTTCGGCGATATGTAGCCAGGGCAAGGGAGATCGCGGCTGCACCAAGGCGAAAGCTTGGTGAATGGTGTTGTCCGGACAGATTAGAAAGTCGGCGCCTGCCGCAGCCAGCTTGTCTGCGGATGCGAGCATCAGCTCTGCAATGCCGGCTAAGTCACCACGATCCAAACGATCCAGGTACTTAGCAAAAGAGGGTGTGTGAAGGGACACTTCCGGGTGAGCATAGGGCCCGAGTACGCCCGCGCCCTCTTCACAGATTGTGCGATAACAAAGTGCTGCGCCTTCAGCGGAGCAACCAACAATTCCGATGTGTGATGGCATGCATGAAAGAATCAAGCCGATGCGAGTTCGTGGGCTGTGCCCGGCTGTTGAAAGGATTCGATCTCCGAGGCTTCCTCCTCCGTGAGCCGGAACGTCAACGCCCCGATGATGCCCGCAACCTGGTCGGCTTTGCGCAAGCCGACGATGGCAGCGGTAACGGCTGTATTGTGGAG
>CAXUCT010000180.1:0-3106 GCA_964249415.1 uncultured Bryobacteraceae bacterium
GAATTACTGGTGCGGGCTGCCGACGAAATAGGGAAGCTCTCGCGCAAAACTCTGCGGATGATTTGGGAATCGACGGAAAACCTGGGCGCGTGGCCCGTAGCGCGTAAGCGCCTGGACGATGCTCTGGTTGCAGCGAAATCCGCCCCACTCGCCGGGACTGCAAACACTGCGCTGGTATTTTTACCTTTTGCGGAGACCGCGTCCGTTGGGACAGCGGACGATTCGTACTTCTCTTCGTTCGCAGAGAAACTGCCCAACGCCTTGACCGTGGGCTGGTCGAACGAACAGCCGGCGCATTTGACCTGGGACGAAGGTCAGTATTCGTGGCCGTTGAAAGAACAGGCCGGCTTGGATGAAGAAGCGATCGTGTTTCCCCGTCGCTTTGCTGTTGATGAGGCAGGGAAGCCGGTTGCGCCTGCCGAACTGGCGCATCGAGCGGAAGGCGCGGCGCGATGGGGGATTTTGCGCGGCGATGTGGATCAGTTCGGCTCACAACTGGAGCGGCTTGGCACCATCGAAGAGCATATTCATCTTTCGGTGCTGTTCAAAGAATTCTTTGCCGGTGAGTTGGCGCTGCTGTGCACATTACCTAACTTCTGGAGTAAGATCAGCATTCTGTATCGCGGTGGCGATAACTTTACGGTGATTGGTACTTGGGACGCGTTGCTGCTGCTTTCGCGCGAGTTACAAAGGCTTTTTGAAAAGTTCACGGAAGAGAATCTGCAGTCACTTCCGAATTTTGAGTCTAGGACCATCAGCATGGCGTTAGTGATTGCTCCGGCTGCAGATGCGCCGGTCGCGGCCGTGCTGCAGGACGCGGCATTGGAGCTGCGACACGCCAAGACCAGCGAGACAGGCTCGTTCAATGTGTTCGGCCGGACGCTCGAATGGAAGCGCATGAATGAGGCGGACGAGCTGAAATCGAGCCTGCTGCGCCTGGTGCTCGATTTTGGATTTTCACCGGATTACATCAACGATCTGGCGGCCGTCTACAGAGAAGCGTTCTCCGCGCGAGTGTCGCGACGGAAGGCGGTTCGGGTGGATAAACCGTGGCGCACTTACATGCGGCTCTCGCGCGTGATTCCGCAGACACGCGGTAAAGAGGCGAACGGTCTGCGAAATGCCGTGATCACAAATTTGCTTGGCAAGAGAACGGCTGCGCTGAAGCTTCGCCCTTCGGCCCGCGTGGGTCTAGAGTGGGCGCGGCTAGCTGCCGGTTAGACAAAAAAACGCCGCGAAGAAGGAATCGAGATGGCTGAAACAGAAGAGAAGAAGACAGAAGAACGCCGTAGCGGCGAAAACCGGCCTCCGCGAGAGAGCCGGCCGGGTGGAGGCGGCGGCCCCCGTGGTGAAAGAAGCGGCGGGGAAAGAGGTGGCGGCGAGCGCGGAGGGAATGATCGCGGTGGCGACCGTGGTCGAGACCAGCGCGGCGGCAGTGGCGGTCCTCGCCCGATGGGCGACCGGCGCGGTGAAGGTCCGCAGGAGATCGACATTGATAAGTTGATCGCGGATAGTTTGTATCTCGACAATCAGGCGCACGTAGTGGTGAGCCGCATGCGCGACATGGATTCGGGCACCAAGAGCCAGTTACGCCGCCTGTATAACGCGGTTCGGCGCGCGACACGTGCTCCGGAAGGTGAGCGGCAGCATGAGTTTGTGATGGTGCGCGCGCGGCTGGCCTACACGATTGCGCGGCACTCGCTGCGCAGTTTGGACGCGTTGGAGCGGCTGCTGCTGCAGGTGACGCGCAAAAATGACGCGCGCGGGTATGAGCGTTTTCGTGACTTATTCGAAGCCATCATTGCTTATAACGAGTAAGTGGACTTAACTTGCATAAATTAGCGTATTGTTATTTGCTGATACCGCTTGCTCACGCGCACGGCTCAGTAAGCTCGGGGAGCGGGATACGGCAACTTTCAGAAGTAAGTACTAGGCTGACAATAATTAACTGGCCCTAAGTAAATAGCTACGCCTACCGGCGAGCGAAAAACAGGATATTTCACGCATGAGTTCTCACACGGCAACTACGGAACTGACGTTTCTTGGCAAAGTAATTCTGGAAGGCGAGATTCAGTGCCAAACCGGCCTGCACATTGGCGCGGGCAAAGGTTCGCTCGAGATTGGCGGAGCTGACAACCCGGTTGTCAAAGACGCCTTCGGCATTCCTTACATACCGGGCAGTTCGCTGCGCGGACGCTTGCGCTCACTGCTGGAGCAAACGCTTGGCCTGGCGGTTCCAAGCGAGTTGGTTTATCTTTCTAAGCGCAAAGGCCAGGAGGTGCGCATTCATCACAGCGACAAGCCGGATGACGACGTCTGCGTCTTGTTCGGGCGCAATGGTGGCCGCGTGGAAAAGGTAAGCGGCGAGACGATCGAAGCGGCGACTGCCACACCCGCCCGGCTCACGGTGTATGACGCGCCCCTGGTGTTGGACAGCATCACGCCCCAGATGCGCGAGAATCTGGACGATGAGCTGACGGAGCTAAAGAGCGAGAACGCGGTGGATCGTATCACCTCGCAGGCGATTCCGCGCTCTCTGGAGCGCGTGCCGGCGGGTGCACGCTTCCGCTTGCGTATGGTGCTGGATGTGCTCTGTCCCGAAGACAAGCCGCTGCTGGCCAGAGTGGCCGAAGCTTTGCGACTGCTCGAAGATGACGCGCTGGGCGGCGGTGGAAGCAGAGGGAATGGCCGCGTTGCGTTTAGCGGGCTGACGTTGACATGGCGCGGCAAGGATTACTACGCCAAAGGCGCCAGTGAGACAAGCCTGCTTTCGGCGGGCGATCTGACCGGTTTACAACAACTGGTGAGCGCGGACGACTTCGGAGAGAAGCTCGCCTAAATGGCCTCTGAGGTGATGCAGCCTGCGGTTTTGATCCGCTTGCGGCCGACCGGACCGTGGCGATATGGGCCAGGAGATGGCGCACAGGATCGGGTGGCCACAGTCTACCGGAGCGATCGTGTGTTTTCGGCCGTCACTCTCGCCATGGGGCAGTTAGGCTTTTTAGACGAATGGCTGGAGGCAACAGCACAGGGGTCGCCAACTGCCGTCGCGTTTACTTCGCTTTATCCATATCAGGGCGATACGCTGTTCGCCACGCCTCCGGCT
>CAXUCT010000180.1:3116-5247 GCA_964249415.1 uncultured Bryobacteraceae bacterium
ACTGACGGCGCCCAATCCGTGGTTTCTGAACAAGATAAGATGGAATGTAGTACAGTTAGTGCCTCTGACGGTGATCGAAGCGCTGCTGACCGGCCGCACTGTTCCCGCCGAGCAGTGGATGGCGGATGCCGCGACCGGATGTCTGCTGCGGCGCGACCGGCCGGGCTCGGCGCCCTTTCGCCTTTCTGCCAGGACAGCTGCCGCGGTAGACCGCGTGACGCGCAGCGCCATTCAGGTGAGCTCAGCCGCGTGTCTTGAATTTGAGCCCGATTCCGGATTATGGACAGTGGCGCGTTATCACGATGCTGCGGCCGCGTCCGCTTGGCAGGACCGCTTGCACGCCTGTTTTCGCTTGCTTGCGGATAGCGGCTTTGGAGGCGGGCGCACGCAGGGTTGGGGTAAGACGGAACCGCCCGAATTGAAACGCGGCGCATGGCCCAGTGTCATCCTGCCGAAGTTGGGCCGCCATTCCGGAGGGACGGAAGAATCAGAGCCCTCGCTTTATTGGCTGCTGTCACTTTATTCACCGGCGTCCGCTGACAAAATCGATTGGTCCGGCGGCGATTACCAGTTGACGCTCCGAGGTGGCCGTGTCGAGAGCTTAGCCGGTGGCGGCGCGCTGAAGAAGAGCGCGCGTATGATCGCAGAAGGCTCCGTGTTGGCCGCACAGGGGGAGCCGGCTGGCACGGCTGTCAATGTGGCGCCGGACGATTTCGCGCATCCCGTTTACCGGTCCGGTCTTGCTTTGACGCTCAGGCTGCCCATCTTGAGAGCTGCTTCGGATTTGATTCCGGTCGAGATTCCGTCGGACGAAGAGGCTCTAGAGCCTCGGCCCTGTGACGAGCCGGAAGTGGCGCCCGTCCAGGATGCTGCAGCGCGCGAAGAGCCCGGGGGGAGATCGTCCAATGAACTATAAAGTGACCGCTCTGACGCCGCTGTTGGTGGGCGATGGGCGAGCGCTCTCTCCTATCGATTACATGGTCTGGAAAGATCAGGTCAACGTGCTGGATCAGCCGGCCATCTTCAAATCGCTGCGGAACAGCCGGCTCTTCGATACGTATTTGGGAGAACTGCGCACGGCGAAGAAGCTTGACTTTGCCAGGTGGGGCGGATACGCGCAGCAGGAGCGTTTTTCACGGCGGCGCATCCCGTTTGAGAACTCCGATTCTACTACCGCCTGGAACGCCGCGCCTCCCGAATCGCTTTTCATTCCCACCTTTACTACGGACTATCGCGGCGCTTATCTGCCCGCCTCGGCGGTGAAAGGCGCACTGCGCACTGGTCTGGTCTTTTCGCGGTGGACTCCGGCCACGGTGGAGCGGTTGGCGGCTTCAGTTGAAGGAGACCGCCTGCCGCGCCGGGCGAGCGAAGCAGCGGAAGCAACGGTCTCGGCTTCGCAGGTAAGAATCGCGTCGTTAGGTGATAGCCAACCGGTTACGGCCTCAGCCTTTCGTGTGTATGTCACGCGCGTGGCCTCTTTAGATACACGCCAGGCGGGCAAGCCGCAATTGGTCTGGAAAGTAACAGGAAGGGGCAGTGTTCCACCGCAGCGGATCACCGATGCAACGCCGCTGTTCACCGAAATGGCGATTCCGGGAACGTCGTTCGCCGGTGATTGGCAGCAGCATAAGTTTTTCGACCGCCAGGAAGTAATGCATGCTCTGGGTTGGCGATCCGCGCCGCAAACGGAGACGCTAACCGAAGCCGCCAACGGGTACGCCGCGGCGCAGTTGAACCTCCATGCGCGTTACGCGGATGTTACAGGTCTGCAGGCCCTGCGACAAACGATTGAGCAGCTCGAACGCGAACTGAGCGCGGCCCGAAGTGCACCGCTCACGTGTCTGTTATCGCTGGGCTGGGGAGGCGGATTTCTTTCTAAGGCCGCCTTTCTCGATACGGAGAATGAGTCTTACAGGAAAGTGTTGCGTTCCGTCCCAGCGATTGGAAAAGACCTGCGCGAGGGTGTGGCGTTCCCTAAGACACGAAGAGTCGTTTTCGCGGGGGGACAGCCATCCTCGCTGCCCGGCTGGGTCCGGCTCGAATTTGTCAAGTAACGGTACTCTCCTCGATCTAATTCTTGGCTCAGCTAAACCCTGTGAGCGAAATGCCGATGATTTCTGTATGCTAGAAG
>CAXUCT010000180.1:5257-8585 GCA_964249415.1 uncultured Bryobacteraceae bacterium
AGTGCCGGACGTTCCGTCGCCGGACGCCATGAACTCTTCCGCGAACTCTCCTGAAATCCCCTTAACTTATGCAGAGCGCGATATATAACGCGTACTTCGGGTTTTCGGAGAATCCGTTTAACATCAGCCCGGATCCGGAGTTTCTCTACCGTAGTCCGCAGCATGAGGAGGCGTTAGCCAACCTCATTTATGGTGTAAGAAGCCGTAAGGGGTTTATCGTCCTTTCGGGTGAGGTGGGTACGGGCAAGACCACTATGCTGGAGTGTTTAAGAGATTACTTAGACTCTCAGCGCGTGGAGTTTGCCTTCATCTTTAACTCGCGGCTTACTCCCGATCAGTTTTTTGAGATGATGGCGTTTGATTTCGATCTGCAATGCGATCGCAAATCGAAGACCGAAGTGCTATTTGCGCTGAACGCTCTTTTGATTCAGCAGGCGGAACGCGGCCGTACGTGCGTGCTGATCGTAGACGAAGCGCACAACCTCGATTGGGAAGTTCTCGAAGAAATTCGGTTGCTCGGCAACCTGGAAAATCGACAGGGAAAGCTTCTGCAGATCATACTGTCGGGCCAGCCGGAATTAGACCGCAAGCTGGATGCGCCAAATCTGCGGCAATTGAAGCAGCGTATCGTGCTCCGGTGCTCGCTGAACCCATTGTCGCCGGAAGAGGCCATCGGGTACATCGAATTGCGGCTGGCTCGTGCGGGCATGCCGAACCAGACCGTTTTCCCTCCGGAACTGCTGGAAGAAGTGTACAAGCGGTCTCGCGGCATTCCCCGCCTGATCAACCTGCTTTGTGACAACCTGCTGGTGACCACCTTCGCCATGGAACAGCGTGTCGCCACCATTCAGATGCTGGACGAAGTCTGCCAGGATCTGCGCCTGGAGTGGCCGGGTGGGAATCGAGACCGGCGAGGCCGATCGCGATTTGGCATGGGCGAAGAACACTATCCCGAAGCGCCGGTCTCCATTCGCGGCGAGTAGCTTCCCAGCTCAGCAAACTGGTTAAGTTAGCCTGCACACTTAACTAGAGGAACCATTTACTTTCATTGAGTAGTTCAGGTCTGACAAGCGACAATGTCCCTAATTGCCCAGCCCAAAGCTGTCCGGGCCGTCTGCTGTCCTCACGTGGCTCTTATTGTTAAACAGAACGAGCCTAGCTCCAGAGGGGCGGCTTTTCTCGTTTCAAATGGATCTTTGCGGCAGTAAGCGGGTTTAAAGTCTGGGAAGTCGCGCGTTCCCAAAAAGCTGATCTTGGATCTTAGCAGTTCTTAGTACCGGTAATTGCTACTAACAAAGGCCCGATATACACCGCCCAATTCATATAATCGATAATACTGAGGCATGGCTGCTCGATTCCGAACACCTTTGTCCGATATCGAAGCGCAATCCTACATCTCCAGCTCCGCCCTAGCCCATAAATCAATGCGTCTGAACATTTTTGGGTAACTTCGGAACTCGGCTCTTAACTTGCTCGTATGGCAGAAAGCCGTCCATGCAGAACCTATTCGCCGATATCCGCTACGCGCTGCGACAATTCCGCCTTTCGCCGGTGTTCACGCTGAGCGCCGTGCTAACGCTTGCCATCGGCATCGGAGGCACTACCGCGATCTTTTCTTTGATCGATACCGTGATGCTTCGCTCGCTTCCGGTCACCGATCCGGGCAGTCTTTTCCGCATCGGCGATGGATACGGGTGTTGCGTGCAGGGAGGGCCGCAGGACAACTGGGGGATGTACTCTTTCCCGCTTTACGAAAGATTGAAGAGCGCTGCGCCTGAGTTCGAGCAACTCGCCGCGTTTCAATCCAGCCCCTGGACTTTCAGCGTGCGCCCGGCTTCGGGAAACCGCGTCGCTAAGCCTCTGCACGGTGAATACGTCACCGGGAACTACTTCTCCACCTTCGGCATTCGCTCGTTTGCAGGCCGTCTATTTTCCCCTTCCGACGACCGGGCTGCTGCCACGCCCGTCGCTGTGCTGAGTTATCGTGCGTGGCAGGGAACTTTTGGAGCGAACCCCTCAGTCATTGGCGGCACCTATGCGATCGGCGGCCATCCGTTCACGATTATCGGCATTGCTCCTCCGGGCTTCTTCGGCGAGACGCTGCGTAGCGATCCCCCGGACCTTTGGCTGCCCTTGCAACAAGAGCCGCGAATGAATGGCAGCGGTTCCCTCGTACATCAGTCTGCGTCTGCCTGGCTGCGTGTCATTGGAAGACTGCGTCCCGGCGCAACCATTGCGGGAACGTCCGCGCGCCTAACGGGCGTTCTCCGGGAGTGGTTGAAGAACGACAGCGGCTATCCGGCTGGGGCAATGCCAGAGGTTATCCGGCAACTCCCTACACAGAACATCCACGTGGTCTCGGCAGGCAGCGGCGTTCAAACTATGAAGGAAGATTATGGCCGCAGTCTCCACATACTTCTGGCGGTATGCGCTCTCGTGCTGCTGATCGCTTGCGCCAACGTGGCCAACTTGCTGTTGGCTCGTAGCACGGCGCGGCGAAGTCAGACCGCGCTGCGGCTTGCTATCGGCGCTTCACGAGGCCGCATTATTTCCCAGTCACTCACGGAAAGTATTTTGCTGTCACTAGGCGGAGGACTTGCGGGCCTTGCCGTCGCTGATGTGGCTGGGCATCTGCTGCTCACGCTGGCATTCCACAGCGCTCGATTTGTCCCCATCGACGCTAGTCCCTCCCTGCCCGTGTTGGCTTTCGCTGTCACTTTATCGCTTGTCACGGGAGTACTTTTCGGCACCGCTCCGGCCTGGTTCGCCACGCATGCAGATCCTGTGGAAGCGCTGCGTGGCGCAAACCGTTCCACCGCCGACACCTCTTCTCTCTCAAGAACAGCGTTGCTGGTCCTGCAGGCCACTCTGTCCGTGGTGCTCGTGGCGGGAGCAGGCATGCTGGCCAGAAGCCTCAGCAATTTGGAACATCAGGATGTCGGCCTAGAGACGAGGAATCGGCTGTCGGTATTCTTCAACGCACTGCCATCCAGCTATCCACCTGAGCGGCTCAACGCGATTTATCGCAATCTGGAGGATCGGCTGAACCATCTTCCGGGTGTAGAACGTGCGGGGCTCGCCCTGTACAATCCATTCACCGATAACTGGGGTGAAGGTGTCTTTGTGCAGGGTCACTCCACTGAGATAAAGCTAGATGTTGACGTGAGCTCGTCTTTAGATCGCGTGAGCCCGGGCTACTTGAAGGCGGTCGGACAGCCTCTTCTCCGTGGAAGATCTCTCAGCGAAACCGATACGGACGCGACTCCTCCCGTTGCCGTGGTGAACCAGGCATTCGTTCGGAAGTTTTTCCCAAACGAAAATCCGTTGG
>CAXUCT010000181.1:0-6371 GCA_964249415.1 uncultured Bryobacteraceae bacterium
TACCCGCGTAGACAAAACCTTCTCCTACGCGACGGGCGCGCCGCGCGGCTTGATCATCGGCAAGAAGGCCACCTTCGTCATCGCGTCAGGAGCCTTCTATGACGCCGGGACGCAGCTTGCCTCTTACAACTTTGTCGAACCGTACTTGAGAGCCCTCTTCGGATTCATCGGTGTCACAGAAGTCCTTTTTCTTACGGCTGGCGGAACCATGGCTCTCAACCACGGTCAGGATCGCGCCACATTCTTAGAACCGCACCTCAAAGCCGTGGCCGAACACGCCAAAGCGGCTTAGTTTCCCAGCTTGTGTTTAGCAAGAGAGATGTACGCGAAGGAACTCGGATGAAAGTCAACATAATTGGTTACGCCATCAGCGTTATCGCTGTGCTCCCGTTCTTTGTAGGCGGTGTATTGAATCTGTTGAAGAACCCTACGGCGGTGAAGAACCTGCAGGAAGTGGACTATCCAGAATCGCTGTTTCGGCCGTTTGGCGTGAGCGTGATTGCGATCGGCTTTCTGACACTCATTCCGGTGACTTCGTTTTTCGGTGTCATCCTGGCTACCGGTTGGATGGGCGGAGCCATGGCAGCCCACGTCAGGATTCATGACCGCTATGTTGTTCAGGCCATCCTGCCTATTCTGATCTGGCTGGGATTCGGACTTCGTCACCGAGACGAAATGCATCGCCTCTTCGGTTTCTAAGCACGGTGCGTGAAGCCTGAGCAAACTCTTGCGCTGATTCACGATTGACACCTCAGCCATCGAGCCTTATTCAGGGACTGTGAATCCGTGCTGGATGCCGCCATCGATCGGGAATACCGAAGCGGTGATGAATCCGGAGTCTTCGCTTACCAGGAACGCTACTGTACCGGCGAGTTCGTCAAGCGTGCCGAAGCGGCCGAAAGGCATATGCGTAAAGCGGTGACGGCGTTCCCCCTCTCCGATGCGAGAGAACACTTCTGCTAGTTGCGACATTGCAATCGGGCCCAAGGAGAGCGCATTTATCCGGATGCCCTGCCGCGCAAGATGGGTCCTGAGGTCGCGGCTCAGTTGCGCCGCCGCCGCCTTTGCTGCGTTGTATGGCATCTCGCCAGTTGCCGAACCCATACCTGCAAGAAACGAGCTGCTGTTCACGATAGAGATCTATGCATGAAAGACGTAGAGGCTTTGGCATGCACCCGTGACTTTACGATCTGGGCGACACAAGTCAACCACAAACTGCTGCAAACTTGGCGACAAAGACGGATGTGTTCATAACGCTGATAACCTCCAAGCCTGGATTTGTTGCGCTCTCAATTGTTTGGAGTCAGCGAGTGGAATGTCCCAGTCGTTTTTTTCTCGATTAGTTCAAGCAAGCGATCCTCGCCTCCAGTGTCGCTAGTTAGCAACGCTGACCGCTCTTATCAGCAGCGGAAATCATCGGAGTAAGCGATCGGACGATGCGGCGTTGGCGGGAGCGGCTGGAAGAAGAGGGATACGACGGACTGGCGGATCGGCGCAAAGGGAGGGTGAGCCCGAAACGGGTAGCGCTGGAGACGTGCGAGAGGGTGCTGCGTTTGTATCGCGAGAGGTACTTCGATCTGAACATGCGGCATTTTCACGAGAAGCTGAAAGAGGAACACGGGATCGAATTGAGCTACACGTGGGTGCAGACGGCGTTGCAAGGGGCGGGCCTGGTCGCGAAGCGCAGCAAGCGCGGGACGCACCGGAGGAGGCGTCCGCGGCGGCCGATGACCGGGATGCTGCTGCATATTGATGGCAGCAAACATTGCTGGTTCGAGGGAGGCCGGCGCTACGACTTGATCGTGATTCTGGACGACGCCAACGACGAGATCTACTACGCGCAGTTAGTGGAAGAGGAATCGACGCGCACGGTGATGGCAGCCTTGCGCGAGGTGATCGAAACCAAGGGCGTATTTTGCGCGCTATACAGCGATCGCGGGAGTCACTTCTTTTGGACGCCCAAGGCTGGCGAGCCCGTGGATAAGCATCGTCTGACACAAGTTGGGAGAGTCATGAAGGAGCTGGGCGTACAGATGATTCCGGCGTATTCACCCAAGCACGCGGGCGTTCGGAACGGAACTTCGGGACGTGGCAAGGGCGCTTGCCGCAAGAGCTTCGGCTGGCCGGAATCCGCACGCTCGAAGAGGCGAATCGCTTTTTGCGCGAGCACTACATCGACGTCTTCAACCGCAAGTTTAAGGTGGCTGCAGAACAGAAGGCCAGTGCCTTCCGGCGTTCGAGCCGCTCGGATCTGGATTGGGTGTTCACGGTGCAGGCAGAGCGTACGGTCGCCAAGGACAACACCGTCGCCATCGGCGACCGAGTGTGGCAGCTGGAGAAGTCTCGCTTTCGCAGTACGCTGGCCGGCTGCACCGTCACCATTCATGAACACCTGGATGGCCGGGTGTCGCTGCGCTATGGACCGCACGTGGTCGGACGATTCGACGGCCAAGCGCGGCCGCTGAACAAAACTGCTAACCCCGTGCGCGGTGGGAAAGACGGAGGCATGGAAAGCGTCGAAAACCAAAAAAGGTTTCCACCCCTTCCCACACCTCCTTGGAAATCTCGCCCACAACGCGAGATTCCCGCTTTCCCACCGCACCGACGACTACTGTTCGTGTGAGTAAACGAAAAACCAAGGCGGCTCGCGCCGCCTAAACCGAAAACTTAAAAGCGGACAGATCACTTGTTAATAAAACCGGACATCTTGACTTGTTAACGACATACTTTTCTGCAACACTAAATAAGGGAGATTGCGCGGGAGCGGCAAACGTGCATCAACCCTCGTTTAGGCAATAGGCTTGCTGCTTCTCAGAGTGGGAGTTCACGACGTAATCAACTTAGGGGCTCGTCAACCGTGGCATAACGCTTCCATGGGCGCTATGCTGGAGGCCCTCCACGCAGGCAAGAAGCTGGCGACCATGGATACAACAATAAGCACGGCTGGAACCGCTAGCAGGATTATCGGATCATATATGCTCCCCTGCGTCCAGCGGCTATACAATCCATTCACAAATATGCAGAGCAGAAACCCCGCGCTCAATCCGCTTGCGACGGATTGAGCACCTGAGAAGAGAACGCTATCAGTACCCGATTCATCGATGCTCCCAGTGCCATTCGAACTCCGAACTCTTGGTAGCGTTGCGCAACTAGGAATGCGATAACGCTATACAGACCAACAGAGGCCAGCACAAGCGCTAACCCTGAGAAGATCAGAAACAATGCCGTTCGAGATAACTGTTCCGATTATTGGAAGACCGGGGTTGCGAAGCGTGTCCCGTTCCTCGTACTCGCCCACGAAATGAATGGAGACCTTACTGCTGTGGTCCCAATCCAGCGAGAAGGCGCCCTCGTCCCGATTGATGGGCAGGTATCTGACAAAGCTGCCTGAGCGCTCGATCTCTCCAGTTGCCCGGAAGTATAGGTTGCGGATAGGACGCAGCGGGCCCGTTACATCGAAAGAACCCGCATACTGGTGGAAAGAACCGCCGATTACGCTGACGCTTCCGGCGTAGTCGTGTTGTGGGCGCTTAGTCGTGATATTCATCACTCCGCCCACCTCGCCCTGGCCTAACAACACGCCTGACGGACCCTTGACCACCTGCACTTCCTGAATGTTCGAGAGCGTGGAGGGATTAACAATGAAGAAGTAACTCTGATAGACGCCGTTGTTGTAAATCGGATACGCGGTGAACCTGCGAATTCTGAAGGCGAATCCCTGATAGGTGGACACCCATGGCAGGCCCGGACTCGCGGAGGGAACAGCCGTGAGAATATCTCCGCGGCTGAGCGCGTCCCTATTCAGGATATCTTCCTGGTGGATGGACTGCGGGAACTGTTCAATCGGGATTCCGGATTTGTCTCCGAAGACATCACTCGTAATGTCAGTGACAGCGACATTCTCAGACTGCGGAGCAATAGCAAACTGAAAGTCCGCCCTGGCGACCGCCCCGGCAGCCACAGTGATCTGCGTTGTTGCGCGCTGAAAGCCGTTCTGCTCCGCGGTCACGGTATAGGTTCCTGTGGCGGGATTGGCGATCTGATAGTCGCCGAGCGGGTCGGTCACCGCCTCGTAGTGAGTATTTCCATCTTTCTGGACGATGGAAATCTTGGCACCTACAATCGCCGCTGAGGGATCGGTGATGGTTCCCTCCACTACCGTTGCTTGCGGAGCAGTCTGCGACCCAGTCAGTTCCTGGCTGTACGCACCGGAAACAAAGATAGCTAGAGTTGCAGAAGCGCAAAGCTTCCGTGCACATACAAATCTGAACACTGATCCTCCTGTGATCAATACAAGACGCCGCCCTAACGCCGATGCCAAAGCGAACTCAACGGCCCGTTAGCCACGAACAATACTTATTGCGTCAATTTCGAACCCCTCTCCGAGCATCTTGATTTTTGTTTGAGTCCTTCGCAATGAATTTCTCGGGTGAGGCGTCGAAGAGTTTCTTATGCTCTGGCATGCAGAAGTAGTAGGTCTTGCCTTTATAGACATAAGATAATGATCGATTAGGATCCATGCCGCACACGGCACAGAGTGGATGATTGGGGTTCTGCTTTACAGGCTTGGCGAACTCGGCATTTGAATACGGGTGTAGCCAGCCTTCTCCCTGGTACTCCAACATGTAAGTCGTCTGACGCGCCGCCTCCTCGCCAAAGTAGCGTTGGACAACTCTCAAAGCAAGATCGATGCCCGAGGTAAGACCGCCGGCAGTAGCCAGGTTGCCGGCTTCAACGAAGCGGGTACCACGCTGAACGTGAATGTCTGGATACTGCGAGGCCAAATCCGCATAGGCACCATGATGCGTCGTTGCGGACTTGCCAGAGAGCAGACCGGTGCTTGCGAGTACAAACGCGCCGGTGCAGACAGACATCGTCACGTCGGTATGCTTGCTGGCGCCGCGAATCCACTCTTTGGTCTTTTCACTGGCGGGGCTTTGCGCAGGAATCACGATGATCTTTGGCGGTGGAGCGTTCTCAATGGCGTAATCGGGAACGATCTTCATCCCACCGCTGGTGCGAATCGGATTGCTATTCTCTGCCACCGTGTAGAGTTTGAAGGCATCGTAGGTACCCTTTGGCTTGCGCACCCTCTCAAAGACTTCCCAAGGGCCGGAGAAGTCAATCACGACAGCACCTTCAGAGAGAAGAAAGGCAACCGGAATCGAACTGTCTGCTGGGGGTGTCAGCGGGTTGAGTGGAGCGCGTTCGCTAACCAATCCTTCTTTGCTGGCAGGTGAGCTGGCAAGGGAGGTCGATGCAGATGAAGCGAGAAGCGAAAACTGAAGTGCTTTACGACGATTGATGCTGGTCATACGAATTAGTCCTTACCGAGATGAATTTTCAAAGTTAAGAAAGCGGAGACGGGTTGATTGGGCATGACGACCGGAAAACCGAAATATTCATAAGGATCGAAGGTTTGACGCGCAGTCAAGTTCACAGCAGAAACCTGCAAGGTGTAGCGGCTGAAGTCGTAAGAGGCCTGGGCATCGACGGCCGCATAGCCAGGAACGGCGACAGTGTTCGGCAGGGTGATCTCGCGCTTGGTGAAGGCTGTGACGCCCGCGCCAAAGGAAAGCCCTCTGGCTACGCCGTTCTGAATCCTGTACCGTCCTGCAATGCGCCCGCTGTTGCGAGGAACGCGCTGTAGGAAGTCTCCAATGGGAATCGAGTTGTCGCGGGTGACGGTGGCCCGCATGTAGGCGTAGTCGGCCAGCAGCGAGAAAGCGCGCGAGGGCTCCCAGGTGAGATCGGTCTCAGCACCCCGAGCACGCTGTTGTCCGGTTTGGATCGAGTACAGGAAATTGGCTGGGTCCGGCGTGGCGACGTTATTCCTCGTCTGGTTGAAGATCGCGACCGTACCGGCAAGGTGAGTCCTCGAAAGGGCCAGCTTCAGACCGCCCTCGACGTTCTCTGAAGTCTCGGGCTTAGGGGCTTGCTGGACGATTAATCCAAAAGCTCCGCGGAAGGCGGTGGCATAGGCCGCGTAGAGCGATATGCCATTCACCACCTTGAATGTGCCGCCGACGCGGCCCGACACGTGGTTGTACGTTACATCGGTCCCTTGCTCACGTTCACGGAAGTCAAGCCTGGTGTAGCGAAGCGAGCCGGTCAGGGTGAGCCTTCCGTAGGTGGCCTGGTCCTGCCCATAGACGGCGGTCGTTTGATAGCGGTCCGTCTGCGTGAGATTGGCTGGCGTTTCGGGTCCGAACGACAGGCTGTATGTAGGATGCGCGAGGTCCTCTTCGCCTACTGGAATCCCCGAGAAGCCCATCTCTGAGTAGAAGTTGGTGTGGTCATAACTCACACCGGCCAGCAGTTCATGCCTGCCGCCAAGGGCACGGCGGTTCGCCATGAGGTTACTGTCGAAG
>CAXUCT010000181.1:6381-8508 GCA_964249415.1 uncultured Bryobacteraceae bacterium
ATCCCATTCTCACTTTGGACATGTCGGGTTGTTCGACATGTCCAAAGTGAGAATGGGATAGACGATAGGAGTGGCTGAATCGGGTGGATAGGCTGACGGAAGGATGAAGCTGCCATGCTCGTTGGCTTGGCTGTAGTAGTAGCGCGCACTCGTGTTCCAACGCAGGCTGTCGGTGAAGGTATGGTCGAGATTCAACGTGACCATGCGGCTGTCCAGCCGTGTGTGCGGCTGGCCGACGGGCGCACCGGGAAACGCGTTGCGATCGATTTGTCCTGCCAATGCCTGCACCGCCGGAATACCGGAATACTCCAACTGGTCGCGATGGTTGAACCTTCCCTGAACGAAGAGATCGGTGTTCGGACTTAGCTGGAAGGAGATGGAAGGCTGCAGGGACCAGTGGTCTCCGCTGAGGACATCGACCCAGCTGTCATTTCGTTGATACTCGCCAGCGAGACGCGCTGCGATTTTCGCACTGATGGGGATGTTCACATCGCCATAGGGATTGACTGTTCCGAAACTGCCGCCACGAAGCGCGACGTAGCCCTCCAATCCTGGCTCGGGGCGTTCCGAGACGAGATCGATGAGTCCTCCCAAGGGAGAACCGAGGCCGCCGCCATACATCGTAGAGTTCGGTCCTTTGACAACGTCGATGCGCTCCAGACCTACGAGGCTGGTGGGATCATCTGCGGTCGTGGTATTGCCGAACGTGGACAGACCGTCAGAGTAGATTTCCGCGGGAAAGCCGCGAACAAGGGGCGAGGTGAAGAGGATCTCTTCAGACTTGGTGGGAACGACTCCCGACACGTTCACAAGAGCGTCTGCCAACGTGCGGCGATCCTGGTCTTGGATCAAAGCGCGGTCGAGCACCTCAACTGACTGGGGGACTTCGATGAGCGGGGTGTTTGTGCGTGTCCCAGCGCTCGAAGCAAGTGCAGTGTATGGCCTCTCGAGCGCCGACACTTCGACTGTGGAACTCATCGAACCGATGACGAGTTTTGCGTCAAGGTGGAGCGCTTGCTCCTTGGTTACTTTCGTGGTGGTTTCCTCGAAGGTTCGGAAGCCAGGCACCGTGATCTTCACTGTGTAGCGACCATCCGGCAGCGAGGAGAAGTCATAGTGTCCGGCGCTGTTCGTCTTGCCGCTGATCTGGCGCCCGGTCGCCGTCTCCACGAGTAAGACGCTGGCATCGGCAATGGTCGCGCCAGATGGGTCAAATACGGTGCCAGAGATTGATCCGCCACTCTGGGCGCTGGCGGGCAAAGCAACAAGGCACCAGACCAACAAGGCTTTCCACGCGTTGTCGGTGACGGTCTTCACCACGCTGTCAAGCACGGTGGCAGGGAGCGGCCTCCCGGGTCGATTCATCATTTCTTCCTTTACTTCGTGCGTGATGGGCGATGAATGCAGATGCACTTAGGCCACACCACCTCGCTTCTTGGCCGTTATTGCGGCTGTGATTTTGAATGCTGATAGGCCCGCTCTGATTGAGGCGCTTTCATTAAGGAAGCGTCAGTCTTACAGGGCGAGCCGAAACTGAAGCGCTAGGAGTTGTGGAAGGACGGGGGGCCGCGTTTGCCACGCGCTCGATCGCGTGCAATGCGGAATTTGCATTCTGTCTGGGCGGTGTGTGCTGGATGGCTGACCAGTTCAGCGTAGATGACCTGTCTCGGTGAGAACGGCATCGAATCCACAGGATGGTGCGCGCCCACCATCGCTACTGGCATATAGGGACACTTCTCTGGCTGAGCGCGGAGTCCAGGATTGGAATCCGGGATTTGACTCTGTTGTTCCGCGCTCATCGCGCAATGGTGTTTGCCGTTGCGACGGCAGCACGCAGGCAGGTTCGCTTCGCTCTTCGGTGTCAAAGCGAAGAGCGCGCTGGCAAATGGCAGACCAAAGATGGCCAGCAACGCGATGGCGATGAGCTTGCGCAATATCTATATCTAAGCACTATTGAGTTTCGCTCGCAGGACAAAGCGGCGGCTTAGGAAATAATTGAGAATGTTACGCGACATTGCATGGAGCCGATAGATCCTGCCGTGTCCCGAAGGGTAGATCTATACTTCGCCGTTAGAACGAAGCCGACCGCGCGGCGGACGCTACGCGTGGGCGGTGAACGATCGTTAG
>CAXUCT010000182.1:0-1000 GCA_964249415.1 uncultured Bryobacteraceae bacterium
GTATTATTCCGGCGCTTGAATCTTCGCACGCCATTGCGGAAGCGATGCGCCGGGCACCTACTGAACCGGGCTCTGTTTACATCGTGAACGTGTCGGGCCGCGGCGACAAAGACGTGGACATCTATCGCGAAAACATGCCGGAGCTTGACGTCTGATGCCGGTTGGAACGGCGAGCCGTATTGCCCATTTATTCAGTGAGCGCAAAGCGGAGCACCGGAAGGCTTTTATTGCCTATCTCACGGGCGGCGATCCGAGCCCGGCTCAAACTGCGTCGCTGGTGCTGGCGCTGGAACGCGGCGGCGCGGATCTGATTGAGCTTGGTGTTCCTTTTTCCGATCCGATTGCAGACGGGCCTGTGATTCAGCGGGCTTCGGATCGCGCACTGCAGGCGGGCACCACGCTGGCGCGTTTGCTTGAAATTGTACGCGAGATCAGGCGCCGGTCTGAGATTCCGTTGCTGCTGTTCAGCTATCTGAATCCGCTACTGCGGTACGGCTTCGACAAACTGGCGCGCGATGCTTCCCAAGCCGGCATTGATGGCGTGTTGCTTACGGATCTGTGCATCGAGGAAGCGCAAACTCCGGTGCGGCGCTTGCGGGAGTACGGGCTGGATACGGTGTTTTTGGGTGCGCCCACGAGCACGGAACGCCGGTTGCGCCTGGTGGCGGAACATTCTTCAGGTTTCATTTACCTGGTGTCGCGTACCGGCATAACGGGTGAACAGGCGTCGCTTTCCGAGGCTGCCGCTCCACTTGCAAAGCGTATGCGGGCGTTGACTGATCTGCCGATTGCGATCGGGTTCGGGGTCAGCACGCCGCAACAGGTGGCCGAGGTGGCTGGTATATCAGACGGCGTGGTGGTTGGTAGCGCGATCGTCAAGTTCATCGAGACGCATGGGAAGGACAGCGATCTGGCAGGGTCACTTGAAGCATTCACCCGGAACCTGACTGCTCCCTTGCGCTCGTCATGAATCGGTCTCTGGCGGACCTGACGCGCTGCC
>CAXUCT010000182.1:1010-8485 GCA_964249415.1 uncultured Bryobacteraceae bacterium
AGGACCAGGTATTTGCAAACGTGATTGGGCAGAATCGCGGGCCGCTGCCGGATGAGGCGGTACAACGCATCTTCGAGCGGATCATCGACGAGATGCGGACGGTACAGAAGATCAAGATGCTTGAAACAAACGATTCATCGGAGCGTTAGACCAAAACGATGTTAGTTGTGATGCAAGAGGGCGCCACCGAACCTCAAACGGAAGCTGTGATCACGCGGCTGGTGGATATGGGCTTCACGGTCCATCGCTCGACCGGGGTGCGGCACACGGTGATCGGGGGAGTGGGGCCGATTGACGATTTTGATCCGGCGATTCTGGAAGTTTTTGAAGGCGTTAAGGAGTGTCATCGGATCGTTTCGCCCTATAAATTGGCCAGCCGGCATTTCAAACCGGCGGGCACTGTTATCCAGATTGGCAAGGTTGAGATCGGCGGGAGCAAAGTGATCTCAATGGCCGGGCCTTGCAGCATTGAGGACGAAGGGCAGATAGAAGCTTGTGCTGAGATCGTTTCCTCGGCGGGCGGGCAAGTGATTCGCGGGGGTGCGTTTAAGCCGCGCAGCTCGCCCTACAGCTTTCAGGGATTGGGCGAACAAGGATTGCGCCTGCTGCGCTCTGCTGCCGACCGCTACGGCTTGCTGGTGGTGAGTGAAGTGATGGACCAGGTGCAAATTCCGTTGCTGGTGGAGTATGCGGACATTCTGCAGGTGGGCGCGCGCAACATGCAGAACTTCAATCTGTTGAGGGAACTTGGGCATTGCCGCAAACCGGTACTACTGAAACGCGGTATTGCGGCCACGATTGAAGAGCTGCTGTTATCGGCGGAGTACGTGATGTCGGGCGGGAATTACGAGGTGATCCTCTGTGAGCGAGGCATTCGCACGTTCGAGACAAGCACCCGCAATACGATGGACATCTCTGCCATTCCCGTGTTGAAGCGACTCACGCATTTGCCGGTAGTTGCCGATCCTTCGCATGGAACTGGCAAACGCGACTACGTGTTGCCGATGGCTCGGGCGTCGGTTGCGGCCGGTGCTGATGGACTGCTGGTAGAAGTACATCCTGACCCTGACCGCGCCGTTAGCGATGGCGCGCAAACTTTGCGTCCCGATCAATTTGCGGAGATGATGCAGCAGACGCGGGCGATTGCGGAAGCAATTGGGCGGACGGCTTAGCAGATGGACCGCTTGCTTACGCGCGCGGCTCAGCTAGAGAGGTTGTGTTCGCACGAAAGGTATCGAGCGGGTTCTAGCTAATGGAGACGGTCGCGATTGTCGGGGTGGGGCTTATTGGGGCGTCGTTCGGCTTAGCTCTTCGCCAAGCAGGATTCAGGGGCGAGTTGATGGGTGTGAGCTCTCCGGGCGCCGTGCAAGCCGGGATCGAATCTGGCGCTATCGACCGGGCCGGAACTTTGGAAGAAGCAGCAGCGAAAGCGCAGTTGATTTACCTTGCTCAGCCGGTGGATCGCATTCTTGAAACGCTGGAGACGCTGGGTCCAATAGCCCGGGAAGGATGCCTGATTACGGACGCCGGTAGCACGAAGGGCGTTATCGTTCGTAAAGCTTCAGAGCATATTCGCCACGCTACATTCCTGGGGGGTCATCCGATGGCGGGCAAAGAACATCGGGGCGCGCAAGCGGCAGAAGGCGGGCTGTTCCGTCAACGCCCTTACGTGCTGACACCGAGCGCGCCCGAGACTGCCGGAGGCGAGCAATTCCGGTGGTGGCTGGAGAGAATCGGCGCCCGTGTTCTGGAGATGGCGCCTGCAGAGCACGACCGCGTGGTTGCGTTCACGTCGCATTTACCGCAGCTGATATCCACTGCGCGCGCTGGAACCCTAGCCAGGCCGCACGGGGAGGGGATGCCCCAGGTTTTTGGGCCCGGCCTGCTGGATATGACGCGGCTGGCGTTGAGTACACCTGACCTTTGGTCCAGCATTTTGGCTACTAACAGGGCCGAGATCACCGTAGCCGTTGAGCTATTCCTGGCGTACCTAAATAGCATTAAGGAGGCTATCGGCAGCGACGACTTAGTTCGCCTTTTTAACGCCGGGACTTCTTTAGCGACTTCAATACGTAAGCTGCCTTCCACAAGTTAGTCACAGATGTAATATTTTGAACCGACACGGAAGTTTTTCCTGGGTTTCGACGTTGTAAGTGAATATAATCGAGGAAACCAAGGACATTTGTGACTTCTCTCGCTTCCGCAATACGCAGCGTGCTTTTATCATCCCCGGATGTAACTCGCCTCAGTAGTTTAAGGCGGTCCATGAAGTTGTTTTCGCAGGGTGAAGCGGCGAACTGCGTCTACTATATCGAGGACGGGTTGGTTAAGTTGACACGCAGCAGCGAGAGCGGGGGCCGGATCATCCTCGCCATTCGCGGGCATGGCGACCTAGTTGGGGAAGAGTCTTTAGTTGAAGGGGAAGCCACCTACTACACGGAAGCGGATGTGCTGACGGCAGCGAACGTATTCAAAGTTCCTTGCGAAGTGTTAAATCAAGCAGTGGCGAGCAGTCCTGAGCTGGCGGGCGCGCTGATCAGCTATTTGCTGGAGCGAAGACTTGCGTTAGCGGAGAAGGTGGAGTTGTTGTGCCTTCACGATGTGGAGTACCGCATTCTGCACTACTTGGCGGAACTCTCCGCTCTTGTGAGACCGCAAGAGGAGACCGGAGGGTATCAGCTACCAATAACGCAACTGGAGTTGGCAGATCTGATTGGGGCCACGCGCGAAACTACGTCAACGACTCTGAACCAACTAGAACGGCGCGGGCTTCTGAAGCTTTCACGACGCATGTTGACGGTGCTGTCGCCGGACCTGCTTCGTACCGCGGCGCTTGCGAAGGTAAATGCAACGGCGGCAGTTTGTGCTGAGACGGTCCAAACAGCGCCCATGTAGCCGTAGCATTCTTCCGGCCGCGAAACTAGCGGATCTGTTAGAGTGTATTCCATATTTTCGGATGCAAGCTGGTTGTATTTGTGCAAGCGCCGTTGAAGACACGGGAGCGCATAGCTGTTGTTGTGTGCGGGCGGCGCGCTTCCATCTCGCATTCATAACAGGAGAGTCGGCAATTGAGAGAAAAAGGTGTTGTGAAATGGTTTAACGCCGCGAAGGGCTATGGGTTTATCCAGCGTTCGAATGGCGATGATGTATTCGTGCACTTTTCAGCGATCCAGAGTGGAGGATACCGGACGCTGGAAGAGGGGCTGGAGGTAGAGTTCGAGGTGAAGCGAGGTCCTAAGGGGCTGCAGGCCGAGAACGTTGCCCGCCCGTAGAACACGAAGCTAGCGATAGAAAAGGCCGCCGCGTTTCAGCCAACGCGGCGGCCTTGTGTTTTTAGCGGGAGGTAATAGTAGTACATGCATTACCGGAAATTAGGGACGACCGAAGCAGAGATCAGCGAGATTGGATTTGGCGCCTGGGGCATTGGGGGCAACCAGTGGCAAGGCGGCAGAGACGAGGAGTCGATGCGCGCGCTGAAACGCGCGTTCGAGTTGGGCGTTAACTTCATCGATACGGCGTTGGCATATGGCGACGGGCACAGTGAGCAGCTTGTCGGCAAAGCGGTGAAGGGAAGCTTCCATAAGCTATACGTAGCGACCAAGATCCCGCCGAAGAATCGCGTATGGCCGGCCTCGCCTTCCACACCCATCGCCCAAGTACTTCCTTACGATTACATTATTCAATCGACGGAACAGAGCTTAAGGAATCTGGGTCTTGAACAGATCTACTTGCAGCAGTTTCACGTGTGGACTGATGCGTGGACGAACACGGAAGAGTGGCGGCGAGCGATTGAGGATCTGCGGCAGGCGGGGAAGGTTCGATACTTTGGGATTTCAATTTCCGAGCACGACCCGGATTCGGCTTTAGAGGCAGTGAAGACGGGCGCGATAAACGCGGTTCAGGTGATTTACAACATTTTCGATCAGACGGCTGAGAAGAACCTGTTTCCGCTGTGTCAACAGATGAAAATTGGGGTGCTGGCGCGGGTTCCGCTTGATGAAGGCGCGCTGACCGGAACCATTACAGAGGACACGAAGTTTGAACCTGGCGAGTTTCGCGAGTCGTACTTCCGGGACGATCGTAAGCGCCAGGTGGTGGAGCACGTAGATGCGTTGAAGAAGGATCTGGCGGGCACACCAGGAACTCTGGCTGAGATCGCATTGCGTTTTTGTTTGTCGAACCGAGCTGTGACCACGGTGATTCCGGGCATGCGAAGGGTTGCGACGGTGGAAAGCAGTTGCCGCGCGTCAACGGCGGGCATGTTGGACGACCGAACGCTGGCGATCCTGAAGCGGCATGCCTGGAATCGAAACTTTTATCAGTAGCTAGCGGTAAGGCTTACCAGACGCGGCAGGAATTAGAGTGCATCATGGGTTGGCCGACTTTGCAACCGAAGGCTTGGCCGAACTCCGGGAGATTGGAGACGACGCCATTGATGCGGTATTCGGCAGGCGAGTGTGGATCAGTCATCGCATGCAGGCGTTTGCTTTCGGGACGCTCATCGCCGCAGGCCCACTGAGCCATGCCGACGAAGAAGCGCTGGTCAGGCGTTAGTCCATCAGCAGGCTTCAGATCCTGCCCTGCTGTCGAGTGTTTCCAGGCGACGTAGGCCAGCAGCGTACCGCCCAGATCCGCCACATCCTCGCCGAGCGTGAGGCTGCTGTTGATGTGGATGTCGTCTACGACGACGTATTGCGCGTACTGATTCCGCACGCAGGAGACGCGCTGCTCAAAGGCCTTGGCATCTGTCTCTGTCCACCAGTCCTTCAGGTTGCCTCGCGCGTCGAACTGGCGGCCTTCGTCATCGAAGCCGTGGGTCAGCTCGTGACCGATCGTCGCGCCGGTATTGCCGTAGTTAGGAGCGGCGTCCATCTTGGGATCAAACAGCGGGGGCTGCAAGACGGCGGCGGGAAAATTGATGTCGTTCATCTGCGGGTTGTAGTAGGCGTTGACGGTGGGAGGCGTCATGCCCCATTCGCCGCGATCGACAGGCTTACCTATTTTTGCGAGTTGCCGGTGTTCTTCGAATGCGCCAGCGCGGTTGACATTGCCGAAGAAGTCCGCGGGCGCGATTGAAACAGAGCTGTAATCCCGCCATCTATCCGGATAACCGATTTTGTTGACGATGGCGCTGAGCTTCTCAAGCGCGCGTTGTTTAGTGGCGTCGCTCATCCAGTTCAGATCCTTAATGTCGCGGCCCATTTCGCCTTCAATCTCCTGGGTGACTTTTAGGGCGTCGGCCTTCGTTTGCGGAGAGAACGTTTTCTGAACGAAGACTTTTCCTAAGGCTTCTCCCAATTGGGAATCGACCTGGCGCGTGCAGCGCTTCCAGCGCTCCGGCATCTGCTTGACGCCTTGCAGATAGGCACTGTAGAAGTCGAAGTTCTCCTGAACAAAACGCGCTGAGAGGAACCGGGCTTCGGAGTGAACTAAGTGCCAGCGCAGATAGGCGCGCCAGGCGGCGAGCTTTTGTTGGGTGAGCTGCTGATTTAGCTCAGCGAAGAACTTGGGTTCGGTGACGTTCACTTGCGTAAAGGCAGGCGCGGCGAGGCGGTCCAGGTAAGTGTCCCAATCAAATTGAGGCACGCTGCGGCGCAAGTCGTCGCGCGAGATCTTGTGTTTGAGATTGTAGGGATTGCGCTTCTCCACGCGGGTCAGCGACGCCTTGGCCAGATTGGTCTCAATGGTCATCACGGCCTGCGCGTCCGCTTGGGCATCGGGCGCAGATTCGCCGATCATCCCGAGCATGCGGGCCACGTGCGCGAGGTAGCGCAGTCTGATCTCTTGCGACTTGGGATCAGTCTTGGTGTAGTAATCACGGTCGGGCAGGCCTAACCCGCCCGCTTGAGCGAAGGCTATGACCTCGGACGAGTTTTCAAAGTCCTGGTCGGAGCCGAATTCAAAGAGGACATTGCGGTCGATACCGTTGCGGTGCTGTTCAGCGACATAGGAAGCGATGTCGTCCACGGATTTCAGGGCATTAATTCTGGCTAACATTGCTTGAAGCGGCTTAGCGTCAGCCTGTTCGACCGATGTTTCGTCCATGCAGGCGTGGAAGAAGTCGCCAATCTTCTGCTCTTCAGGAGTTCGGGAGGCACTTGGACGGGAGGCTCCTTCGAGAATGCCCCAGAGGAAGCGCTGGTTTTCGTTCTCGAGCTTGGCGTAGACTTCCCAGCGCGCCTGATCTGGCGGAATGGGATTCAGCTTGTTCCAACTTCCGCAGGCGTACTTATAGAAGTCGATGCAGGGATCCGCGGCGCGATCCATGAACTTCGGATCGAGGCTCGGGGTGTAGGGCAGAGTCGTGAGTGGAGTTTCTTGAGCCGAGAGGACAGCAACTGACGCCAGCAAAGGCAGAAAGAGAGCGACGCGCATGGCTTTGATTCTCGCAGGAGCGGCTCAGAGCTGCTCGCGCAGCCAAGCTAGATATTTTTCAGAGCTATTTACGATGGGTACAGCAATGACTTCCGGCGTGTCGTAGCTGTGAAGCTCTCCGATCCGGTCGCGCAACGCGTTGAACTGAGCTGGGGTTGTTTTAATGAGCAAGAGCAGTTCAGAAGCGCGCTCGACGGCGCCTTGCCAGCGATAAATGCTTTGGACAGCGGGAAGAATATTGACGCAGGCGGCGAGACGTTCTTCTACCAGCGCGTTCGCGATGCGAGTTGCTTCGTTTTGCTCTCGGCAGGTGCAGAACACAATTAGCGCTTCGGACATAAAAAGCTGGTTACCTCTAGCAGTACTGGAAAAAGAGTTGGACAAAATCACCACTCCCTCACGGTCGTGGCTCAGTAAATCTTTGCAAGCGTTCTCAGCTTTTTTCAGTATCTTCCTGGACGTTTACTTCAAACAAGTTTATAAGTAGATGTAGGGAGTTTTCTTCGTAGTGTTAAGTTCTTTTCTCCGGCCTGTAGCGGCGTTGGCGGCGCTTGCCGGGCTGGCGGCATACGCGACGATCATGTTGCGAGGACCGCAGGGTTTAAGCGCTCTTGCCGAGAAACGTCATGAAATTCGAACGCTGGAGGAGAAGAACGCTAATCTCGCTCGGGACATTAGTGCCAAGAAGGAACGGATCGAAAGGTTGAAGAACGACCCAAGTACGCAAGAGGTGGAAGTTAAGAAGCGGCTGGGGAGACTCCATCCAGGCGACACAGAGTTCAAGGTCACAGGCGAGCACATCCCACCGAAGACAACGCAACCTTAGCGGTGTGGTCGCGCTGGCGGACGGCGCTAGTGCGGATTACTTCTGCCACTTCGCGGATTGTTTGATCGTCGGCCAGTAGCACTCGGTGAGGCAGCCAGAAAGCGTCTTTAATACAGGCTTCGGCGACTGGACACGGCATGATCTTTGATCCACCGTCGCAGTAGACGGGATTCCGGTAGAGCGTATGCGGGTAGAAGGCGCTTGGGACGCCTCCGGCGTGGAGGTCGTGGAGGAGTTCGTCGCGATTGAGAGGGCTACGAACGCGTCCCAGCAT
>CAXUCT010000183.1:0-1333 GCA_964249415.1 uncultured Bryobacteraceae bacterium
TCGTACTAGTGCTCCGACATCTCTGGTTACAAGTTCGTGAATGATTCGTTAGTTACAAATTGGTGAAATTGCGTGGCCTCGGCCTTTTTCGGGAATGCTTAGTGCACGTTCGTCGTACACTGGCGTTCATGCGTCATCTGCTGTTTCAGTTAAGTTACAAACTTGTAACTAAGCGAGTGCCGGATTGAGCAGAAGTCCATGGAGTCGGCGTGCGATGTTGGCGACGGCACTGGTTTCACCGGTCTTGCGGGGACAGCGGAGGGGCTGGCCCTTCTCCGACTATCCACCACTCCCTCGCACCACCGCTGATGGGCGCGTTCGGCCCAAACTCATCACTTATGTAGATGCGCTCACTGTTCCTCCCGTGCTGCGCGGAAAACGGGAACTCACGGTCGAAATGCGCGAGTGCCGCCAGAAGGTACATCGTGATCTGCCGCCTACTCTTTTGTGGGGCTTCGACGGGCATTGGCCCGGCCCAACCATTGAGGCCGAAGCACATGTGCCCATGAATGTTCGTTGGACAAACCGTTTACCATCCCGGCACCTTCTGCCCGTAGACACAACCATCCACGGCGCCGGCAGCAACCTGCCGGCCGTACGCACCGTAACCCATCTGCACGGCGCCAGGGTGATGCCGCAGGATGACGGCTACCCGGACGCCTGGCTTGGAACGCGCGGTGAACGTGGTCCGCTATTCAATCCCAAGCCATCGCATTATCCAAATGAACAGCCTGCCGCGACACTTTGGTATCACGATCACTGCATTGGCATCACGCGATTAAATGTGTATGCGGGGTTGGCCGGCTTCTACCTGCTGCGAGATCAAACGGAACGAGCCCTTGGATTGCCGGACGGTGAGTACGATATTCCGCTCATGATTCAGGACCGGTTCTTCGAAGCCGATGGATCGCTTTTCTACCCTCAGCCCGTCAATGGGCCGCATCCCATCTGGATACAAGAATTGTTTGGCGACGTCGTGTGTGTGAACGGGACCGCCATGCCGTTCCTTGAAGTGGAGCCGCGCCGCTACCGTTTCCGCCTGCTGAATGCGTCCAACGCGCGATTTTATCGTTTGCGACTCTATCACACCGACCAGCATGGATCGGTTCTCGAAAGGGCCTTCCATGTCCCGGATACGCACCAGATCGGGTCAGATGGAGGATTGCTTGGCGCGCCCATAGCCTTGCGATACCTGCTGATTGCTCCAGGAGAGCGACTGGATGTCGTGATAGATTTCACGGGTTTCGCCGGGCAACACTTTGCCTGGCGGAATGACGCGGCGGCCCCGTTCACAATGGGTGGCGCCGTCATACCCACCGAGGTGCTGCTGTTT
>CAXUCT010000183.1:1343-7663 GCA_964249415.1 uncultured Bryobacteraceae bacterium
CGGCCAAACTGCCGGACGCCCTGGTGCCGTTTCACGCGCAGGATCCGCGCGACGCGGTCCGCGAACGCCTCCTGTTGCTCTCGGAGAAGGAGCGCGCCGCCGATGGGGCAGTCGAAATCAGTTTGCTCGGAAATGCCCGCTGGCACGATCCGATCACCGAAGTGGTCAAGGCCGGAACCACGGAAATCTGGGCTTTTGTGAACGTCACTGCAGACGTACATCCCATCCATTTACACCTTGTACATTTTCAGGTCTTGAATCGGCAGCCATTCGATGTGAAGAACTATCTCACCATGGGCGAAATCGTATTCAAAGGTTCACCCCAACCGCCCGAGGACGGCGAACGCTTGGCATGGAAGGATACGGTGAAGGCCTTCCCAGGCTATGTAACGCGTGTGATCCAGCGCTTCGAGTTGCCCGCCGGCGCTCCCTCCACGCCCGGACAGGAACTTCTATATGTCTGGCACTGCCACATTCTGGAACACGAAGACAACGAAATGATGCGGCCCTACAAAATTGTGACTTGAATCCGGCACGGATACCGCTCGAGTCCATTCCGGTCACAGCACCGGTAAATTTTCCCGCGCGCCCATTCTTGTCTTTAGCTTGTTGAATCTAAGCACGTTCTGCCACGCCCCAAGGTTCCCGCTACTTCGTCCGCTAGCATCCACCCGCAGGCCGCCTACACACTGTGGGCGAAAGGTCTCAACCCCCGTGCGAACTTCCACCCAATCTATACGTCCCAAGCGTCTCGCCCGATCAGAGGAATCCTACGGATTGGCCGCCCAGCTCGACAATCTGCTGGTCGGCCAGCCCGAAGCCATCGAAACGATCATCCCCTACATCCACATGCATCAGGCGGGCCTCGCGCCCGAAGGACGACCCATTGGCGTTGTCCTGCTGCTCGGTCCCACCGGCACCGGCAAAACTCGCACCGTTGAAGCTCTAGCGGATGTACTGCACGGAAGCAGCAAAAACCTGCTCCGGGTCGATTGCGGCGAATTCCAAATGGAGCACGAGGTTGCCAAACTCATCGGCGCGCCTCCAGGCTACCTGGGCCATCGCGAAACCCAACCCATGCTGACGCAAGCTAAACTGAACGGCGTCGCCTCCGAACACAGTGATATCTCGCTTGTCTTATTTGACGAGATCGAAAAAGCCGCCGGTTCCATGACGCGCCTGCTGCTCGGCATTCTTGACAAGGCCACCCTTCGGCTCGGCGACAACGCCACCGTGAACTTCGAGCGCACCCTCATCTTCCTCACCAGTAACTTGGGAGCGAAGTCTATCCAACGCCTCACCAAGCCCGACTTCGGCTTCGAAGGGATGCTGCCGCTTCAGCCCCTCCAAGATGCGTCCAAATTTCAGAGCGTGGGGCTCTCCGCAGTCCGCAAAAGGTTTTCGCCCGAGTTTGTCAACCGCGTCGATTCCGTCATTACCTACAAGCCGCTCGATCGCGATGCCTGCGAGCTGATTCTAGACCAAATCTTCGCGAATTTCGCCCGCCTCATTCAGGGCCGGCTAGGTCTGCGCGGCTTTCGCCTGCAATGCACCGCCGCTGGCCGCAATCTCTTGCTCGACACGGGCGTCAGCGTTGAGTACGGCGCTCGCGAGCTGAAACGCACCGTACAGCGAAATTTCATTCAGCCCGTTGCCGCGCTCGTGGCGCAAGGCCAAGTCCCTCCCGGGGGCGCCGTGATTCTCGACGCCAAGGGTGCCGAATTTAGCATCCTGCTCCGCCAGTGAGAGGTTCCGCCTTCAGCGTTGTCCCCAATCCACCGTCTCATTGGGCGACGCCGAGCCAGGTGTATTCACCACCATCGTCACTTGCACCTGCTCGGTACTTCGCTCATATTCGATCGCTCCGAGCCGCAGTTCATCTAGGCCCAATTCGATTTCCCGCCGGCTCGCGCCGTCCGCAATTACCATCGTCGCGCCCGACGCGCTATCCAGTTCGCGCGCGCCATGGTCCCACGAAATTCGCAGCAAATGATCTTGGTCGGTAATCGCCAGCTTCAGTGGATGCGACGAGTCCAGCAAACGCGCCAGCGCTGCCTGCCCTGCGAAGGACCACATGAGAATGCAAGCCACCACCGCAATCGCCACCAGCGCTGCTACCGTCGCATAGTTCCGCGCGCTTCCCTGCCCTGCACCCGGCGCCGGAGTCTCTCGGGCCTTCGCCGGCCCGCTGCCCGGCTGAACTTCAGGCAGCGCCCTGAACTCGCTCTCATTAAATCGGAAGCTTCGCACCGAAGGCTCCCCCGGAAGCTGCCCGTTCGCTGTTGTTAGAAAGAGAGCCGCCGTGTGCGGCGCCCGCCCGTCCATTAGTAGAACCGCATGCAAGCTGTCGCGAAACTCTGCCGAAAGCAGACTTCGGTCCGCCAACGACGGACGCATCACGCCGGGCCGCAAATGGCTCCGGAAGAACCCCACTGCATCGCGCTCCCGCGCTTTCGCCCGCCACCGAATGTCCGCAAACTGGTCGCGCTGAAGAACCGGGTCCGGTACATAGATCGCCCCTTCCTCCGCCCCTCGCGGAACGATCTCTGCGTCTTCTATGCGCAGCGTCGGCGTAGAGGCATTCGGAAACGAGCCGATGAGAACCCCGCCCACTTCGATCCCCAGCTCTTCCGCCCGCGCCAGTTCCTCCGACATTTTCGGAACCAGGTCCAGCCTCAATTCAATGGCGTACAGCGATCGGTCCGGATTCCACCGGACGTACAACGGCGCTTCTTCCCTCGCCTGCTGCTCAGACCCGTTTTGCATCTTGACGCTTCATCCTTTAAATTACAAGTTTGCCTCTCTACCTCGTCTCAACCCCCATCGGCAATCTAGAAGACATCACTCTACGCGCCGTTCGCATTCTGCGAGACGAAGTGGCGCTCATCGCCTGCGAAGACACTCGCCAAACCCAAAAGCTCCTCGAACATTATCAAATCCGCAAGCCCCTGGTGAGTTATCACGACCACAACGAAATTACTCGTACGGCCGAGATCCTTCAGGCTCTCGAGCGCGGTGATTCGGTCGCGCTAGTCAGCGACGCCGGCACCCCGCTCGTCTCCGATCCCGGTTACCGTCTGGTCACGGCCGCAGTTGAGAAGGGCTTGGCCGTCATTCCCCTGCCCGGCCCCTCTGCGGTTCTCGCCGCTCTGGCCGCCTCCGGCCTGCCTACCGATCAGTTCCGCTTCATCGGCTTTCTTCCGCCTAAGACCGGAGCCCGCCGCCGCTTGCTCGAAGAGTTGGCCGGCGAAACCGCCACGGTGATCGCTTACGAAAGCCCTCACCGCATCCTCGAAACCTTGAGTTCGATGGCGCAGATCTTCGGCGACCGGCCCCTTGTTCTCGCCCGCGAGCTCACCAAAATTCACGAAGAGTTCCTGCGCGGCTCAGCCGCGTCCATTCTCCAAACCCTCGAACGCCGTGCATCCATCAAAGGCGAAATCACGCTAGTCATCGGCGGCGGCGAACCCCGCGCTATGGTTGACGACCCCCTTGAAGAGATCAAAAAATTACAGAACGAAGCCGGCCTCGATCGAATGGAAGCCATCAAGACGGTCGCAAAACGAATGGGCCTGTCCAAACGGCAGCTCTACCGCCTTGCTCTGGAGCAGGATAACAATCCCCCGGAGCAGCCGCTATGATCCAAGCATGGTTGACGGTGCCGATTACCGAAGCCGAACTAGCCCGCGATATGCGTTCCATCTGGCCTCATCGCAGCGGTTGTCCCGTCACCCACATCCTCCGGGAAGCCCACGTCTCAGACTGTCGGAGTGACTCCGGATCGCCACTTCCCACTCACGAATTCGCTTCGCGGCCGTTTGGCAGAGCGGATACTTACTGTTCTCTTAGAGCGGGGAGGTTATCGGGTCACACGCCTAGGCATTGAGGAGCTGTTCGAGGAGGTCAAATACTTAGACAGAGAGCAGTATCTTGCACTCGGACTCCCGGAGCAACTTCGGACGGTTCCCGATCTTCTCGTCGCTGATCCGGGAATCACGTGGGCAAAGTTAATCGAAGTAAAATTCCGCCGGTACTTTGACCGGAGAACAGCAGACGACCTGCTCGACGTTTTGACCGAGCAACGTCGCTTCTGGCCCGAGTCCTCCGCCATCATCATGCTCGGCAATCCATTCTTGCCTGAGGCGCGTTTCCACCAGGACTTTATACGGGTAATACCTCCTCGCCAAACCGAGATTCTTATTGGTCCCCGCGGCGTCAATATCCCTACCGACGAACTCAGCGCGATGAATCTGTTATGGGACCAGTTGCCGATGCTCACGAGCATATTTCATTTCCGCGACTTTGAATACTTTGGTGAACAAGGCAAGCACCGCGCGCGAGACTTCTGGAGTAGCGCTGACTTTATCACCACGGCACTTCAAGACTTAGCAGGAGCGTAATTATGCGCGAAAAGCAGCCGCGCGAAAAGCGCGCGAAAAGCGGACCGAGGCAGTTAAATCCGACTTCTAAATGCCAGCGTTTGCTCGCGTAACAGTTCCCGGAATGCCTCATCACGTCACCCAACGCGGTAACTACCGCCAGGAAATTTTCACTAGCACCCAGGATCGCCTTATTTATCTCGAGTATGTAGCAAGGGCCGCAGCTGAATACGGCCTCGAGATTCACGGCTGGTGCCTGATGACCAACCACGTTCACTGGATCGTCGTTCCACGGGTTCAAAACGCCATGGCGGCCTCATTCCGGCGGCCGCACTCACGCTTCGCCGCTTACATCAACCGGCAGTACAAGCGTGCCAGCGGCCACTTGTGGCAGGGCCGCTACTATTCTTGCCCTCTGGGCGGCACCCACTTCGGCGCAGCTCTGTTATATGTGGAACGCAATCCTCTCCGCGCCGGAATCGCGAAATCCGCGATCGCGTATGAATGGTCAAGTGCCTCCGCACGCGTCGGCCTAGTGCCAGCGCCGCCCTACCTGCATCTTGAGTTGTGGAAGCACTCTTTCACCGCGCAAGAATGGCTTCGTCTCCTAGGTGAGGAAAACCACGCTGAGGACGATAGCAAGCTGCGGGCCAGCACAAAGCAAGGCAAACCGTACGGGAACACGGCGTTTATCGAGGACCTCGAGTGCAAAACCGGCCGAACTCTGCGGGTTCGACCAACCGGACGACCTGCCCTCGCGCAGTCTGCAGCTGGCCCAAGCTAATCCCACATTATTCTGCCACCGTCCACATTTCCCCACGTCCACATTTCGCCGACTTTGATGCGGCCGGAAGGACATCCGCCCTTGCTACTCTAGCGGCGTGTCCAGAGCTTTACTCGACGCTCTTAAATCGGCATCGCCGCATTTCCCGGTGGAGTTCATCGGGGGATTCGCCGACATGCACTCCCTGTTTAGGGCAATCTCTGAAAGGCAGCGGTTGCCCGAGGGCTATGCGGAGCGAATGTTTGACCTCGTCCCAGAGCCTATCCGTACGTTGCCTTGCTTCTTGGATCGGGTGACCGGTCTGTGGCGTTACGAATACGGCGAGCCGCTGGTACTACCAGCGGGAGCCACAATCACGGGCACGCATATGTTTCATGATGTTGAGCGGTTTTTTGAAATTATCTGCTGTGCGAGTTGGCGGCTCACTCAAACAACGCTCAGCGCTTATCTTTCGCGGCTCGCTGACCGAAGCCGCCACGACGATGTTCTGGCTGAGTTTGCGCCGATCTTCCGTCTCGCTCCGTCTGTTGTTGTCGACCATGAGGTTACTGGCGTCGGATATGGAAATCAGACGGTCGACTGGAGAATTCAGGTAGCACATCAGCCAGTACTGCTGTTAGAGGTCAAGAACAGAATCACCGATCTCGTCCAATCTTTCGAGGCAATCAAGGATCAATCGTCCAGTGGGCTCATTCCTGAACCAGAACACGACCACTCCATATTGTTCAAGAGTGTAGTCCATAAGTTTAGGGCACGCCAACCAAGCGAGGCGATACAGGCGGGGTGGATCAAAACAGGATTGAAGCAAGAAGAAAAGGAGTTACAAGCAGCATTCAGTGAGATTGATCCCGAACGGTTACATGCCGTCGTTCTGGGAAGCTGGGAGCCCGAAGGATACGTTCTGGCACGCGATAAAGACACGGAGAAACGTGTCAGGAAGATCTTGGCGATAAAGCAAACAGCCCGACTTGTTTTCAAACGATCGGTTCCCCGGAGTTCGAGATCAATCGTATCCGACGTGGGATATCGGCTCGACCTAAGACCCACAAAGTTTACGAAGAGCGTCTGAATGATCCGCTAACCGAAAGCTATTGACGTATCAACGACGACCCAGCTCAAAAGGACGGAAAAGCGGACGGAGGCAGATAGGATCAGAC
>CAXUCT010000183.1:7673-8436 GCA_964249415.1 uncultured Bryobacteraceae bacterium
GGATCAGACGGCTGGTCTCAGCCGGAGAGCGATAAGCTACCGGAACGCACTCAATGAGGTGCAAAAGGAGAAACCAGCCTTATGAAGAAGCCTAGCAAAGAAGTGGCAGTGAAGACAGAACAACGGTGCCCAGTGATGGGAGAAACGATCGGCATCGATCTGGGTGACAAAGTCAGTTTGTTACTGCATACTGAACGCCGAAGGCCAAGTGATCGAAGAAGGGGCTTGCGCAATAGCGAACCCTCGCTTGTCAGAAAATCCTAAGCACAAGAGAGTTAGTCGACAGAAACCCTGCCGTACCGGCCGATGTTCTCTGCCTACTGCTGCTTCGCTAGATTCACGATCACTGAAGTGCGCCAGCTTGCCGACGAACACCCGAGTTTTGGAGCGGGAAAAGCGGACGGGAGCGGAAAAGCGGACGGAGGAAGTAAACTCCGACCGGTAGAGGTTTAATCTGCCTCCGTCCGTGTTCGCCCGTCCGTGCTCGCCTCGTGCTCGCCTGCTTGTGCAGCCAGAGGCTTTATCGCGAAACGCCTTCTCACCCTTTTGGCCACTCGGTCCAGCAGAGCTGCCAAATAATCTTTGGAATGCGATTACGCCAATCACACAAATCGTCAGATATCCCGCAGCTCCGCTTCAACCCGCAATTGCCCTTCTTTCAACGTCTTATAAAAAATCACTTCCAACGCCATCTCAAGACTGCAATCAAGAACCCCTCCCGCTCCCCTACCCTGAATACGCCGGAAAGCCGCCAGCGCCGATC
>CAXUCT010000184.1:0-8398 GCA_964249415.1 uncultured Bryobacteraceae bacterium
GGGTTGGGGGGGGTGTTATAGCGCGGGGCCCGGGGGGGGCGGAGCAACCATTGTTCCCTGAGCGAATCTCATGTTCGGCTTCTATTAAGCAAATTCCTTGCCAAACTGATTTCCGCCACTTTTCATTGCTTTAGCGTGGGGACTCATAAACCGCACGGGCAGTTTTTACCCAGCGTGGGAAGAAAAGAGTAGCCTGACTTTGGCCACGTTCATTCTGCCGCAAACCCATTTTAAGGTTGCGTGGGAAGCGATGCTGGCAGCACCGATTGATAATTCACGCGGCCTTTCTGAGCTTCAGTCACTGTGATGTGATTGGTGTCCAGGGTAGCGCCGAGCGTTTGGTCGAGCGTAACACGTGAGTTGCTATAAGCGACCAGGGCGGCAGTTTCGCTGGACTGCGCTGTGGCAAGATCGCGTTGCTGTTGCACTACGAGGAAGGTGGTTGAAGCGCCCAGTGAGAAACGCTTTTGCTCGGCTTCGAGTAACTGCTGTTCCAGAATCCTGTTTTTCACTGCAGCTTGGTAACGAACGCGCGCCTGTTGAAGGCCGACTACTTGGTTAGACACATCGACGGCGATCTGATTAGTACTGCGCTGATTTTGCAGTTCGGTTTGCCGGAGAGTAAGTTGGTCAATGGCGTAGTCCGACTGGGCGATGCGGTTGCGCAAGGTGGGCGCAAGATAACCGCCGACACGCTCCGTAGGAAAATCGCGGCGGATTGTCTGGCCCAAGGCAGTACCTATATTACCCACCACGTAGGGATTCGGAAACTCGCAAACCTGACCTGCATTGGGGGCGGGGCAAGGGCCGAATCCCTGCGGGATTGAAACTGGTCCACCGGTGCCGTTCGCGGTGCCTTGGCCGGTCGTCGTAAGAGAACCCTGCGGCACTGGCTGCGCAACGCCCGAGAGTCCGCGATTACTGGCTCCGGCCAGTGCGGCTAACTGAGGAAGTACACCGTTCGCCGTGCCGAGTGCTGAAACCTGTGCGTTAGTGAAGCTAAGCTTGTTGCCTGCAATATCAGTTCGATTCGCCAGAGCCGACGCAATCATACTCTTCAACGGAGGAAGGGTGTCCTGTTCTGGGACGTCGATGCGATCGAGGGGAATAATCTGCACTTCACGAATCAGCGGGTCACCCAAGCCATTCCGGCTCAGAACATTTTTCAGCAGTACTGCTTCCTGCTCGAGCGTGGTCTGGGAAATGACAAGATCCTGCTGACTGGAGGCGACCTGCGCTTCGGCGGTGGTGACGTCTAAAGGAGCCATCGTGCCAATTTCTACCTGCTTCTTGTTGTTTTGATAGAACTGCTGAGCGACTTCCACCGCAGTCTGTTTGGCTTTCGCATCTTCATAGTCAGCCACCAGCCCGTAATAAAGATTCAATACATTCACCACCACTCCGATGACTTCACCCTTGAAAATCAAATCGTCAAGCTTGAGATTCGCTTTGGCCACGGTAATAAAGCGGCTATTAACAGCTATTCCGAAGCCTTGCAGCAAATTTTGGGAAAGGGAGAGTGAAAGTAACGTCGCGCTGGAGGGATTCAACACATCCGAGGCCGCGTTCTCACGATCGTAAGAGTCGTTATAAGTGAGTGACACCTGGCCGCCGGTAATGAAGCCTTCGGTCAAAGAGGACGTGTATCGCCTGAGGTTCTCAATGTAGTTGACCGTTTGGCTCTGGACCGAGTTGGCTTGAGGCGAGGACAAATGGGAGAAGCTTGCTTGCTGCTGGAAAACAGGGTCGAGAGCGGGCGTGGTCGGTCCAATCTGCGCAATGGTGGCGTTTACGGCGTTACTTCCGCTCGAATTGTTGTTGCCTCCACTAACGCCGGCCGACTGCTGGCTTCCCGAGACACCTTGGCCGCTGGTGACCGAACTTACTTGGGAGGATCCGGCAGGAACACCAGGCAACGACCCGCCCGCCTGATAGAGCTCCAACTGCCACTGGTCTATGAGCGGTTGGTAGCGAGCGCTCTCGATATCGATGTTATTTTCCAGCGCGAGCGCAATAGCGTCCTGGGCGGTGAGGTACAGCTTTCCGCTCCTGATCAGGTCCTGAACACGCGAAGAGTTCCTGACGCGAATCGGCGGAATGGTGGGCGCCTTGTAGGGCCGTAGGAAAACCGTTCCGGTGGGCCGCTCCGGGTCGATGGACAACTGCTGGCCCAAACCGGCAGGAGCAATGGAAGCAGCGCCAAGCAGGATCGCAATGCATTTCTGCCTAGGACCCCTTAGAACATTCGTGTCCCTCATTGTGGCGCGCCCTCTCCGACTGCGGGCGCCGGCAGGTTAGCCGGCAGAACGGATTGCCGCGCGACTTTCCCCGCATACGCTTACTTCACTGAAATTGCGTTTTCGTCCAGCGTCGTGCCCAAAGCTTGATCGAACGCGATACGTGCATGGCTATAGTTCGCGAGTGCCTGTGTTTCTGCGCTTTCGGCAGATGCCAGCGTCTGCTGATCCGTTACAACCTGAAAAACCGTAGATGCTCCAAGAGTGTACTTCTTCTTGTCTGCATCTAGCGTTTGCTGCTGGAGGATGCGTGCTTTTACGGACGAGTCAAACCGCACCCTCGCCTGCCGGAGGCCGATAACTGCATTCTGTACGTCGACGCGCACCTGATTCACTGCCTTCTGCAGAGTGAGTTCGTTCTGTCTCAGTTCGAGCGCGCTAATCACATAGTCTGCTTGGTTAGCGCGATTGCGCAACGGAACGCTAAGCGAGAGGCCGGCAGAGTAGTTGGGGAAATCACGGCCGAAGATTTGCCTTAACATATTGGTGTATCCACCATTTAAATAGGCGATACCGGGCGAGTTTGGGTCCAGATAATTGGGAGTGCCGCTGAGGCCGTTATTCGTCAGTTCGGCAAACACCTGTAAGGTCGGCTTCAATCCGTTCTTAAGTCCGACAAGGTTGATCTTTTGGCTGTTTACCGTTAGTTTGTCTTCGGCAATCTCAACGCGCTTGGCCAGTGCTTCCTTAACAAGCTCCTCAATTGGTTTGAGCTCCTCTTTCTCTGGCACCTGGAACGTATCCAGCGGCACTATGTGTACCTCGGCTAGAGTAGGGCTGGCAACCCCGTTACGGCTGAGCGCGTTCTTGAGAATAGTTTCCTGCTGCAGCAGGTTGGTTTGTGAGATCAACAGGTCTTGCTGGCTGGAGTAGACCTGCGCCTCGGCTCTTGTCACTTCGATAGGCGCCAGAGTTCCAATCTGAACCTGTTTTTTGTTGTCTTCGTAGAGTGCTTGTGCCGTGGCCAGTTCATCTTTTCTGGCTTTCAAATCCTCATTAAAGCTGACCAGATCCCAGTAAAGATTGAGCACAGCGGAGATAGTGGTGATGAGCTGCTGTCGAAATTGCAGGTCCGAGACCTTTTCGTTATTTTTGGAGACGTAAATACTGCGCCGTAATACGGCCCGTCCGAAACCGGAAAGTAGATTCTGCGTTACGTAAAGATCAAGCGAACCGAAGTCATACGGATTTACTTGGTAAAAGGCGCTGTTGTACTTATATCTTGTGCTTCCGTAAGAGAGCTGTCCGTAGAGCCCGAAGTCGGTGTACTGCGAGTACTGCGCTTGATACTGGCGGGTGTCTGAGATCAGCGACGGAGTGCCGGTCAGAAATGTATTGCTCTGGGGCGTGGTGGCATGCTGGAAATTTGTATAGAGGGTGAGTGAAGGATCAAACTGCGGTATTGTCGGTCCTAGCGAGATGGTAATGCCGCCGCTTGAACTAACTCCGGCTCCCGAAGTAGTAGCAGTCCCGCCACTTGTATTTAAGTTGACGCCGGTTGTGCTGACGCTTTGGGGACCGGCCGTCACGCCGACTCCCACGCCACGAATAGCGCCGCCGCCTTCCGTACGCTGTGTGACCTCCTTGTTTAGCAAAGGACCGTAACGCTGGATCTCGATGTCAAGATTATTCTCCAGCGCTAACGCGATCACGTCTTGCGAATTCAGATAGAGACTCCCGGCACGGACCAGGGACTCAATGCGATCCGAATTGGCCAGATTAATCGGCGGAATGTAGCGCTGCTGATAGGGACGCGTCAGCCATCCCAGTCCGCCGCTGGGCGGGTCAATTCTAACGGCAGATTGGCCGAATGCACAACCGGCAATTAGGAGCCAACTGCACAGCAGAGAAACAGGTGCTTGAAATCTTTTCATCAAAAATTGTCTGGCGCTCTTTGTCTTACAGAGGAACGACGTACAAGCGGCCCAGGTTCCCTGATTCCTTTCGTGATTTTTCATGGTAACCCAGCGTCAAGGGGTTCTTCTCCGGCAGTTCGAGCCGAATTTTCGAGCTGAAGCAAAGGTTCAGGCAACATGAATTCCACTCAGCCGCGTAACGCTAACATGCTCATTCGGAATGGATACTGATCTTTCCATTGATGCTGTAGACCGGCAGTCTGTCCGCTTTTGGGATGTGGGGACGCCAGTTTCAAAACAAAGCGCGCCTGCTTGTTATCCTTTCGGCTGTGAAGGCGTCGTCGACCATGGACCTGTTTGCGGAAACCAGCGCGTATCTGCGCGGGCACTTCAAACTGACTAGCGGTCTTCACAGCGGCGAGTATTTACAATGCGCCAAGGTCCTGGCAATTCCTTCTTATGCGGAGCGCCTGGGCAGCGAACTTGCTCAGCAGTTGCGGCCACTGATCAAAGACGGTCCCATCGACATGGTGGTAGCACCCGCGATCGGGGGCATCATCATCGGTTATGAAGTCGCGCGCGCTTTGAACGCCAAGTCTCTTTTCACCGAGCGTGATGCCGCCACGAACGAAATGACTCTGCGCCGCGGCTTTGAAGTGCAACCGGGCGAGCGCGCTGCCGTGATCGAAGATGTGGTGACCACAGGAGGCAGTACGAAAGAAGTGATTCGGGTTCTGCAGGCTGCGGGTGTTACGGTGGTTGCCGCAGGATCCATCATTGACCGCAGCGGTGGAAAGGCGGATTTGGGCGTGCCGCGCGTGGCGCTTGAGACCTTGACGGCGGTAGCGTATAGCCCGGAGAGTTGCCCGCTTTGCCAAGCTGGAGAGCCATTGGTGAAGCCCGGCTCCCGGCGAGCGTAATACGCTGCGCTGAAAGCGTTCGGGAATGCGGCGATTGCGCTTCGAGATTGCTTACGATGGCACAGACTTTCACGGTTGGCAAGTGCAACCAGGCCTGCCCACAGTACAAGGCGTTCTTGAAGAAGTGATTGGCTCTATTGAAGGCAATGCGGTCACGGTGATTGCCTCCGGCCGCACCGACGCCGGCGTGCACGCGCTGGCGCAAGTGGCAGCGGTTTCAATCGAAAATCCGATACCTCCCGTCAACTTTCAGCGCGCAGTGAACCGGCTACTGCCTTACTCGATACGCATTTCAAACGTGAGCGAAGAACGCGAAGACTTCCATCCGCGCTTCGATGCGCTTCGTAAAAATTATGAATATCGGATTTACCGCGAAGAGGTTTGTCCGCCTTTCGACCGCCGTTGGATTTACCATCATCCGTATCCTCTGAATGAAAAGGCGATGAGTGAAGCCGCATCGCTCCTTGAAGGCGAGCATGATTTTACGGCGTTCGCGGCGTCGGACGAGAAAGATGCTTTGCAGGCTTCCAAAGTGCGGACCATCTTTTGCTCCGCGCTGACCAGGCGCGAGAAGACGCTGGTGTACAACGTAACCGGCTCGGGATTTCTCAAGCATATGGTGCGTAATATCGCGGGAGTTTTGCTTGAAGTGGGCAAAGGCAATTTAACTAGCCAGGATCTCCTTGCGCGTCTCGATCCTGATTGCGGCATCCATCCTGGACCTACTGCTCCCGCCAGCGGCTTGTTCCTGGTCTCCGTAGAGTACACGTGACCTGCGTTTGGTACAAACGGTGTTCGAGGTCCGAAAGTTAGGTTGTTCCGCAAAGTACTAGTCGCTAACAGGGGAGAGATCGCGGTGCGCGTCATTCGCGCGCTTCGCGAGATGCAGATCCGCAGCGTCGCTGTATTCTCCGAGATTGATCGTTGCGCTCTGCACGTTCAAATGGCGGATGAGGCGGTTCCCATCGGGCCGGCTGCTTCCTCGCAAAGCTATTTGGCTGCGGATCGCATACTGCACGCTGCGCAACTCACCGGCGCGGAAGCGATTCACCCGGGCTATGGATTTCTGAGCGAGAACGCAGCGTTTGCCAAACGGTGCGGCGAGTCTGGCGTCAAATTCATAGGGCCGGGGTGGCAAGCGATCGAGAAAATGGGATCCAAGACTTCGGCGCGGCGTGTGGCAATCCAAGCGGGCGCGCCCGTTGTACCCGGAACGGAGCGAGGCATCAGCAATCCTGCCCAGGCGCGCAGCATCGCTGCAGAGATAGGCTATCCGGTGCTGTTGAAGGCTGCTGAAGGTGGGGGCGGGAAAGGGATGCGCCGCGTAGATGGCGAAGCCGAACTGGATTCAGCCATGCGGGCTGCTTCGAGTGAAGCCGAACGAGCGTTCGGCTCCGGTGAGATTTATCTCGAAAAGCTGATTGACCGTCCACGCCACATCGAGGTCCAAGTCTTAGGTGACGAGCACGGCCTCATCATTCACTTGGGCGAACGGGAATGCGCCATTCAACGCCGCCATCAAAAGGTCGTGGAAGAGTGTCCTTCCCCGCTGATGCTGTCCAAGCCGCACTTGCGTGAAGAAATCGGCGAAGCTGCGTTGCGCATCGCGCGGGGCGTGAACTACGGAAGCGCGGGCACGCTGGAGTTCCTAAGCGGCCAGGACGAGCGCTTCTATTTTCTTGAGATGAATACGCGCCTTCAGGTGGAGCATCCAGTCACTGAATGGGTTACCGGCATCGATCTGGTTCGCTGGCAAATTCGCATAGCGGCGGGCGAAAAGCTCACAATTCAGCAGCAAGATGTTCGCTGGTACGGTTCTGCGCTGGAGTGCCGGATCTATGCCGAAGACCCGGAGAACAACTTTTTCCCCAGCCCAGGGCAGATCGCTCAGTACCGGGAACCATCCGGACCTGGGGTGCGCTGCGATAGTGGCGTGTACGGGGGCTGGAACGTTCCTATCGAGTATGACCCGCTTTTGGCGAAACTGTCAGTCTGGAGCGAGACGCGCGATCAGACGATTCAACGCATGCGGCGGGCGCTCGCCGAATACCGCGTCTCCGGCATCACCACGAATTTGCCGCTGTTTGAACAGCTCATGATGGACGCACGCTTCGCCGCCGGGCAACTCCATACCGGTTTTCTTGATGAGTTCATGCCATCTTTCAGCAGGCGAATGGACGCCTCCGCTTTGGTCGCTTCGGTGCTTGCGGCGGCACATGCGCGCAAGCAGCCGTCACAATCGCCCGAAGAATTCTGCGAGGCCAGTATTTGGCGCGGCGAGGGCCGCCGGGGATTGCTTCGTTGATTCTGCGGGTAGAAGTAGACGGCGAAAGTTACGAGCTCGAACTCGGGCGCAACGGCTCGGAATCCACTTATTCGCTTAAAGGCGCTGAGGAAGCACACGGCAGCGCCTCAGTGGTCGAGTTGACGCCGGGAACTTTTTCCGTCTTAATGGCACACCGCAGCTTTACGGTTTCTGTCTCGGAACGGGACGGCTGGCTCGAAGTTTGGACGGGCGCGCAACGCTACATGCTCTCAATCAGTGACCCGCGGGACCGGCCTGCCCAAAGCAAAAAGCTGCCTTCGTCCGGCCCGGTAGAGATTCGGGCACAGATGCCCGGGCGAATCATCAAACTACTGGTGACCGTTGGCGACGCAGTCGAGACAGGACAGGGCATCATCGTTGTAGAAGCGATGAAAATGCAGAACGAAATGAAGTCTCCAAAGGACGGCGTAGTCTCCCTCATTCGCGCGCAAGAAGGAGCCACCGTTGCAGCCGGCGAAACAATGATGGTGATTGAATAAGAGCGGCCTATGGCAAAAGCAGATTGCAAATTGTGCGGCGGCACGGGCTGGACAATCAGCGAAAAAGATGGCGTTTCGTCCGCGGACCGGTGCGCGTGTGTTGCGGAAACTCGCGTCGAAGACCTGGAGAATCGTTCTCAAATTCCAAGCAACTATCAGCGCGCCTCGTTCGACAACTTCACCGTTCCTCACGACAATCCGGGCCTGGAGCGCAGCCTGAAAACTGCCATGCTTCAAGTGAAAGGCTATGCGGACAACTTCCCGTTCACAAGTGGAAAACTCGGCCTGCTGTTGGTGGGGCCACCCGGGGCAGGGAAAACTCATCTTGCGGTGGCTGTGCTGCGGATGCTGATCTCCCGGGGATACGAGGGATCATTTTTCGATTACCAAAACCTACTCGATCGAATCCGGGCAGGTTATAGCGAAGCGCTAGGAGCCAGCAGCCGGGAAGCGTACCGCTTTGCACTTGAAACCGATATCCTGCTGTTGGACGATTTGGGTGCACATCGCGTAACTGATT
>CAXUCT010000185.1:0-6529 GCA_964249415.1 uncultured Bryobacteraceae bacterium
GCCGAACGTTCCCATCACTCAGGTAGAAAACACAACCAACGTCTCAACCGGCGAAGCGGACGTGGCGAATGCCGAGGCGGCGTTGGCGGTTGCTCAAGGGGACCAGGAATCAAGCGCCGCAACACTGACCCAGTCGCAAGCCAACGACGCCCGCGCACAAGCCGATTGGGCGCGCTACAAGGTGCTGATCGCCAAAGAAGAAGTCTCCGCGCAGGAATACGATCAGATTGCGGCCACGGCGAAGGCCCAGGCGGCAAGCGTTAAGGTGAGCGAGGCGAACCTGCGGGCGGCAATTCAAACCGTGGCGCAACGGCGCGCGCAGCTTCTCGAAGCACAAAGCAGATTGGCGCAATCCCGCCGCAATGGCCCCGCGCAACTCGCCATCCGCCGCGCTACTGTGCTATCAAATCAAGCCAGCGCAAGCGGCGCGCAGACGCAAGTGGAGCAGGCGCAACTGCGCATCAACTACACCAAGATCACGGCCCCGGTCGCGGGGATTGTGATGAAGCGCTCCGCAGAAGTAGGAGCACACATCTCGGCCGGACAACAACTTTTGCAGATCGCGCAGATTGACGATCTATGGGTCACGGCGAATTTTAAAGAGACGCAGCTCCGCAATCTGCGACCGCGGCAACCAGCAACAATTCACGTCGATGCTCTGAAGCAAGACTTTCAAGGATACGTCGAGACCATCGGCGGCGCCACGGGTTCGATCTCAAGCGTGCTGCCGCCTGAGAACGCCACGGGCAACTACGTGAAGGTGGTCCAACGCATTCCCATTCGCATGCGCTTCAAGCCGAATCAAAACGGGCTGGATCGATTACGCCCTGGCATGTCGGTCGAGCCTGACGTCCGCATTGGGGGCTAAACTAGAGTGGCCACGCAAAATCTTACGCATGGCAATTGGAAACCTTCGCATAATCCGTGGGTCGTCGCGTTCACGGTAACGCTGGCCACCTTCATGGAGGTGCTCGATTCTTCCATCGCGAACGTTTCACTCCCGCACATTGCCGGATCGCTGGGCGCCAGTTATGAAGAATCCACCTGGGTTCTCACCAGCTATCTGGTCTCGAGCGCTATCGTGCTCCCCGTCTCCGGATGGCTCTCCACTGTATTCGGCCGCAAGCGCTTCTATATGTCTTGCGTGGCGATGTTCACGCTATGTTCCCTGTTCTGCGGTCTGGCAACGAGCCTTCCCATGCTGATCGTGGCTCGCGTCCTGCAGGGCTGCGGAGGGGGCGGGTTGCAGCCCTCCGAGCAGGCCATCCTCGCCGATTCGTTTCCTCCAGAGAAACGCGGCATGGCATTCGCCATGTATGGCATGGCAGTTGTCGCCGCGCCCGCCATCGGCCCCACGCTGGGCGGCTGGATTACGGACAATTTCAGTTGGCATTGGATTTTCTTTATCAACCTTCCCGTGGGCTTGCTCTCACTGTTCCTTACATACCGCTTGGTCGAAGATCCGCCATGGATCGCCAAGGAGAAAGGCGCGGGCATAAAGATCGATTACATCGGCCTCGCTCTCATCGTGATTGGCGTCGCCTGCTTTCAAATCGTGCTCGACAAAGGCCAGGAAGAAGACTGGTTCGGATCCCCCGTCATTACGACTATGTTCAGCCTCGGCGTCCCGATCCTGATCGCATTTTTCATTTGGGAGTGGTATCACGAGAACCCCATCGTGGACGTGCGCCTGCTGCGAAACCGCAATTTTGGTACAGCCGTTTTCTTCTCTTTCGTTCTGGGCATCGTGCTGTTCGGTTCCACCGTCTTGCTCCCGCAGTTTCTCCAGCAGAGCCTGGGCTACACAGCGGAGCGCGCCGGAATGGCTCTTTCACCGGGCGGATTAGCACTCATGATGATGATGCCCATTGCCGGCCGGCTGACCGGCACCAAAATAGATCCGCGGCTTCTGGTTTCGTGTGGTTTCCTCAGCATGGGAACCACGCTGTACATGATGACAATCATTTATCCCGGAATCAACTTCGGAACTGTCGTCATGCTCCGCGTGCTTCAGGTCCTACCGATGGCATTCATCTTCATCCCCATCAGCACGCTGAACTACATCGGCGTGCCTCGCGAAAAGAACAACCAGGTTTCGGGACTCTCGAACTTCGCGCGCAACATCGGTGGCAGTATTGGAACGTCCCTGCTCAGCACATTCATTGCGCGCCAGAACCAGTTTCATCAAAACGGTTTTACGGCTCACACCAGCCGGGGAGACCTGAATTTTCAGCAGTACCTCTCCGGCATCAAAGCCCTCTTCGTATCACAAGGCTTCGACGCTACCACAGCCACGACCAAAGCTCTTGCCATGGCCTATCAATCTGTACAGGCGCAGGCAAACGCGCTCAGTTTTAAGAATAGCTTTTGGGGGATGTCGCTTATGGTTCTCTGCCTGACCCCGCTTCCCTTTATCATGCGCCGTCCTCGGCCTGGACAAGGACGCCCGCAAGCTGCGCACTGAGTTTCGATTGTGCTCGGGATACATTTAGAAGAACGTGTCTTCCCCGGACTCCCTCATCGAAGCTGCCACCCAAGCCCGCGACCGAGCTTGGGCGCCCTTCTCGAAGTTCAAAGTAGGCGCCGCCATCGTAGACGAAAGCGGGCGGGTGTTCACCGGCTGCAATATTGAGAACGCCACCTATGGGCTAACCATTTGCGCCGAGCGCGTGGCAGTCTTTAAGGCCATCTCGGAAGGCGCGACGAAGCTGATGCGCATCGCTGTTGTAGCAGACACCGGAACGCTAACGCCTCCCTGCGGCGCCTGCCGTCAAATCCTATGGGAGTTCTGCGGCGATGCGGCACTGACGCTCGCCAATCTCGCCGGCCGTGTTGAAACCATCTCTCTTAAACAAATCTTCCCGAGGCCTTTCGATGAATCGTTTCTGGTTCGCGATTAGCCTGCTTGGGCTCCTAGTTTCACGTGTATCGGCCGCCGATCCAGTTGGGCAACCAGCCGACTGGATTTTGCGAGCAAAGTACGTGGTCACGATGGATCCGCAGCATCGCGTCATCCCAAATGGCGCGGTCAACATACGCTCGACAAGCCCGACGCGCTCATCGCTCCGGGGCTTATCGACACTCACACACATGCGCCTATGTCCCTGCTCCGGGGAATCGCGGACGATAAGCGCCTGAATGACTGGCTACATAATTTTATTTTTCCCGCTGAATCGAAAAACGTCTCGGCAGATTTTGTGCGTTGGGGAACACGCCTCGCCTGCCTGGAGATGGTACTGGCCGGCATTACCACTTACACCGACATGTACTACTTCGAAGACGTCGAAGCGGAGACGGCGGAGGAAGCAGGCGTTCGGGGCGTCCTCGGCCAGACGATCATCGGCTTCCCTGCTCCCGATCACAAGAATTGGCGGGACGCACTAGCCGCAACAGAAAAGTACATCCAGCGCTTCCAACACGATGATCTGATCATCCCCGCAGTGGCGCCGCATTCCATTTACACCACTCCCGACCAAGCGCTGATTGCCTCGCACGACTTGGCCGCGAAATACGGTGTACCCCTTACGATTCATCTCGCGGAGACACAGCAGGAGCGAACCGACGCCTTGGCGCAACGCAAGATGACGCCGACGCAAGTGCTGGAGAAAATTGGATTGCTTGAGGGGCGCGTAATCGCGGCACATTGCGTTTGGGAAGACTCGAATGATCTCGAAATTCTGAAGCGGCACGCCACGGGCGTAGCTCATTGCCCTTCAAGCAATATGAAGCTGGCAAGCGGGGTTGCCCATGTCACCGGCATGCTCAGAATGGGCATCAAAGTCGGTCTGGGTACAGATGGCTTCGCGGGCAGCAATGATACGGCAGACCTTCTGCTGGAGATGGACTTGGCCGCGAAACTCCAAAAGGTAACCACGATGGACCCGACGGTCTTACCAGCAGAACAGGTGATGGACATGGCGACCGTGGGTGGCGCGCGAGTACTTGGGTTAGATAAGGAGATCGGATCGCTTGAAGAAGGCAAACGCGCGGATCTCATTACCGTTTCTCTTGCGCATCCAAACGCAATGCCGCTCTATAACGTATATTCTTTTCTTGCTTACGCCGCAAAGCCAGGCGACGTAGACGACGTCTTCATTAACGGGCGGCAAATTGTGAGCGAACATCGGCCCTTGACGTTGAACCCGCAGCAAATCCGCGCCAAAGCAGAACAGTATCACGAGCAAATCCTCCGAAGCCTCAGCCGTTGAGGCGCGCGCCTAACGAGTTGCCGCGTTTGCGGGATCGGGTGCGCCACGAAGTTTCTCCTGCAGGACAGTATCGGCATCGTGACCTAACTCCTGCAAATCCGTCGCCCATTCAGCCGGCAGATTTTCGTCGAGCTTAAACTTCACGTTGCCTTGATAAGCACAAGACGTTCTTCATGCGCCAATTCCGCGGCCTATGCCAGAGGGGCATTGATGTGATGCAAGCGTTAGGACGGATAACTCGCCAGAATTTCCTCTTTGCCGGTTCCTTTAGCAAGGTTATCAAGGATCACCGTAACAGGAATTCGGGTCCCCGACGCACAGATCTCACCACCGCAGACCTGCGGATCACTGCTGAGAAACTCTTGCCGTGCGGTCACAGATCCAGTTTAAATCGAACTCCGAGTTCGTCGCTGCGGTGAGGCGGCGCAATGAAACGCAGCCGACGGCTTGCGTGCTACCGTAGTTGCTGAAATTCACATGGCCTGGTTCACGCGACAAAAGCCTTCGGTCGATACCGAACCAGCAAGTGAAGGCGAGAAGAACGTTCGCACAGAAGGATTGTGGCAGAAGTGCGATTCGTGCGGGCAGATTGTTTGGCGCAAAAGTGTCGAAGACAATTTGCAGACGTGCCCCAAGTGCGGCCACCATTTTCGTGTCGGCGCCGCTGAACGCCTGCAACAATTATTCGACAACGGCACTTACATCACCTACGACGCCGATTTACATTCTTCGGATCCGCTGCAGTTTGTCGATTCCAAAAGCTATGTGCAGCGCCTGGACGAGATGCGCCAGGCAACTCAATTGCCGGATGCAGTCATCTGCGCCAGTGGTTTCTTAAACGAACGGCACGTGCAGATCTGCGCACTGGAGCTAAAGTTCATCGGCGGCAGCATGGGCGCGGTGGTGGGCGAAAAGATCACGCGTTCGATTGAGCGTTGCCTACAGGAGAAGACGCCGCTTGTCATCATCTCCGCCTCCGGTGGCGCGCGCATGCAGGAGGGCACCATCAGCTTGATGCAGCTAGCGAAACTTTCGGCCGCGCTCATGCGCCTGGACGAGGCCCGCTTACCTTACATCAGTGTTCTAACCGATCCCACTACGGGCGGCGTCACCGCGAGCTTCGCCATGCTGGGGGACTTAAACATCGCCGAACCAGGCGCCCTCATTGGATTTGCAGGCCCGCGTGTCATCGAACAGACCATTCGCCAGAAGCTTCCGGAAGGCTTCCAACGCAGCGAATTTCTTCTGGAGCACGGGTTCCTGGATGCCGTCGTCAAGCGCACCGAACTGAAACCCTATATCAGCAACGCGCTGGACTTCTTCATAAAATAGTAAGCAAGACATGCTGCAACTCACCGAGGCCGGCAAGCGGTTCGGGCATAAGCTCCTGTTCGACGGCTTGGACTGGCTCATCACCCCGAAGGAGCGCGCCGGGCTCGTTGGCGGGAATGGAACCGGAAAGTCCACGCTGCTGAAAGTGATTGCCGGGCTGGAATCGCTGGACTATGGATCTCTTACCTCCACGAAAGGTCTTCGCGTCGGCTATCTTCCGCAGGATGGACTCAGTGTCAGCGGCCGCTCTGTATTCGCGGAGTGCATGAGCGTGTTTGCCGGGGTGAAAGAGCTGGAACAGGAGCTGGAAGACCTAACCGGTCGAATGAGTGATCTCGATCCAGAGAGCGGCGAGTACCAACAGGTAGCCAACCGCTTCGAGCGGGCCGACAGCGAATTCCGAGCGCGCGATGGCTATGCGGTTGAGGCGCAGGTTGGGGCTGTTTTAGCGGGGTTGGGCTTCCGCAAAGAGGAATGGTTGCGCCAAACCGAAGAGTTCTCGGGCGGCTGGCAGATGCGTATCGCGCTTGCCAAGCTGCTGCTCGAAAAGCCGAACCTGCTGCTTCTGGACGAGCCTACGAACCATCTGGATTTGGAGGCGCGGACGTGGTTAGAAGAGTATCTGACCAATTACGAGTTTGCCTACGTCTTGATTTCACACGACCGCTACTTCCTGGACGTAACGGTGAAGAAGATCGTTGAGATTTGGAACAAGAAGGTACGTTTCTACACCGGCGGCTTCGAGAAGTACAAGACTCAGAAGGCAGAGAGGCTGCTTCAGTTAGAAGCTGCGTACAAAAATCAGCAGGACCGCATTGGGCAATTGGAGACATTCATCAATCGCTTTCGCGCTCAGGCCACCAAAGCCAAGCAGGTGCAAAGCCGCATTAAAGAACTGGAGAAGATAGAACGTATAGAATTGCCGCCCGAAGAAAAAACCATTCACTTTTCGTTTCCGCAGCCGAAAGCCAGCGGGCGTATCGTGGCGG
>CAXUCT010000185.1:6539-8388 GCA_964249415.1 uncultured Bryobacteraceae bacterium
TATACATTGGGCCACAACGTAGAAGCGGACTACTTCGCGCAGGATCAATACAAGGCGCTCGATACCAATGCCCGGGTGCTGGACGACCTGGCGGAAACCGCGCCACGTACAACGCAGACCGAGTTGCGCAACCTGCTGGGTTGCTTTCTGTTCAGCGAAGACGACGTGTTTAAGCGCATCGGCGTGTTGTCAGGCGGCGAGCGCAACCGCTATGCTCTCGCGCGCATGCTGCTGCATCCATCGAACTTTCTTCTGCTCGACGAGCCGACCAATCACCTGGATATGCGGGCGAAAGACGTGCTGCTTGAAGCCCTTGAGAATTTCACTGGGACCCTTGTATTCGTTTCACACGACCGCTACTTCATTGAGCACCTGGCGAACCGTGTCTTCGAAATCGGCGAGGGCGAGGTGCTCGTATTTCCGGGTAATTACGCCGATTATCTCTGGCGAAAGGAAGGTGGACACCAGCAAACGCCCACGCTCAACGACGTTCTCATTGGCGTTCCTCCGGCAGTGCCGATTCCGATGCCTTCGCCGCCTGCCCAGAGCAAGCGGCTCAATCCGATGAAATTGAAACAGCTCCAGCAGCAAGCCAAAGAACTGGAGGATCATATCACGGAGCTGGAAGCAGGAATACAGCAAGGCGAGCTGTCATTGTCCGACTTTAGCGGCCCGGAACAGGCCTTGCGCTTATCTAGCTTACTGGAATCTCAGCGTGCGGATCTCGACCGCACTATGGCGCAGTGGGAAGAAATCACGCACCAGATTGAAGCCACGGCCTAAATCTATTCCGGCGGCACTTGCGTATCAGCCGGCTTTTTGCGTCCTACTTCGTCCCAGCGCCGCACCAGTATGCGCCATTGGTCAAGCGTAAGCACCCCGCGCAATTGAACGCTCATTTCCAAGAACACCCGGCTGGCGCTCGCGCGTGCAGTTGCCACGCGTTCAATCACCGGCTGCGCAGTTGCTGCGCTCACTTCGGGGTCGTTGAGCAAATCCTCCAGCTCCGCTTCCGCCTTCTGCTCATTATTGCGAGCATCAAAGAGACGCTCGCGGTACGACCGGACAATCTGATGGATTCGCTGCGACTGGGCGGGGCTTAGGCTGAGATCGACCATGACAGGGCTGTTCCACCAAGGGAAATTGGCCCTGTTCTGCGCCCAAGTGAATGCTGCCGTCGCCAAGCAGAACAGCAGAGTACAAAGCTTGTGTTTCATTGATCAGTCTTATTGATCTGGCTCATTGATCGAACAATGCCTGGAGTGGCGCGGTCGGCTGCGGCTCGGAGTTTTCAATCATATTGCTCACCTGCTCAGCAAGCCGCGCATCGGAGACCTGGTCCTTCACCAACTCTTGCCGATGATACTCCTCATACACCATGAGCCCGCCGCCAACGACAAGCAGCGTTGCCGCCACAGGCGCCCATTGATGCAGGCGCGTTCCTGACCACGGACGCGCTCGTCGATCGAGCTTCACGTAGATCTGCCGCCGTTGTTTCGCGAGAAACTCCGGACTGAGCTCCGCCTGCTCGGAGGCGCGCTCCCTTGCAACCCGATGCCCTTGCATTGCGGACAGCCGCCCCTGACACGCGCTGCATCCGGGAATATGGTCATCTTCCGGGCCCACGCCGTACAAGTGCGCAATTAGCTGATCATCGGTCCAGTGTCCTGACACGTTGGACTGCATCCTTCCTCCGCACGTTATGCATGCGTGTCATAAAGGTCCTTCAAGTCTTCTCTCAGCTTCCCCAAAGCCCGGAACAGGTGCGCCTTTACCGTGCCTATGTCGAGCTTCAGAACCTCTGCTATTTCGTCGAGCGGCATGGCGTCGTAATGCCGCAAAGAAACCA
>CAXUCT010000186.1:0-8363 GCA_964249415.1 uncultured Bryobacteraceae bacterium
GGACTCATTTGCGCGTTCCGTTTTGTGGGGATTTGAGGTGGCGGCCGAAGACGGGTCCCGCGTGCTGGTAGATGCCACGGCCTTTTTCCTGCGCGACGCCGCGCGAGTTTCGCAGCAGCTGCAAGACCACAAGCAGGGACGCTATGAGGTGGATGCCACCCGCAGCGCCATTTACCTTCCGCTGACCAAAGCCTTCCCGAGAAATACCGAAGTGGAGACCACGCTCACGTTCACCGGTGAGCCCGCGGGCGCGCTCATTCGCGAGGTGACGCCCGCGCCCGAAGCCATTACTGTGCGCCAACATCAATCCCTGCTCGTGCTTCCGGAGCCCGGATATCAGCCGCGCATGCAGGATCCGCGCAGCGGCTATTTCTCGGTCGACTTCATGGATTTCTCCGCGCCTGTGGGCGAGCCGGTGACGAAGCGCTACATTGCCCGCCACCGTCTGGAAAAGAAGCATCCGGAAGCGGAAGTCAGCGAGCCGGTACAGCCGATTGTCTACTATGTGGATCCGGGAGCACCCGCGCCCGTGCGCTCCGCGTTGCTTGAAGGCACCAGTTGGTGGGACGACGCCTTCGAAGCGGCAGGCTTTCAAAACGCCTTTCAAGTGAAGATCTTGCCCCCCGGCATTGATCCTATGGATGCACGCTACAACGTCATTCAATGGGTGGACCGGTCTACGCGTGGATGGTCGTATGGCAACTCTTTGGTCGACCCTCGTACCGGCGAGATCATCAAGGGAATAGTGACGCTAGGGTCCTTGCGCCAGCACCAGGACTACTTAATCTTTGAAGGCCTGATGGCGCCGCACGTGCCCGGTCAGGACAACACGAAGGTCTTAACTGATGCTGTTTACGCGCGTCTCCGCCAGCTCGCCGCCCATGAGGTGGGTCACACGCTAGGCCTAGAGCACAACTATATCGCCAGTACTCAGGGGCGTGCTTCGGTCATGGATTATCCCGGCCCTCGTATCCAGCTTCGGCCTGACAACACTTTCGATCTCTCCGATGCATACGCCAAAGGCATTGGCGATTGGGACAAGATCTCCATCGCCTGGGGATACAAGCAGTTCGCGCCCGGAGTAAACGGGCACGATGCGCTGGGCAAAATCATCATGGACGCTGCTGCGCGCGGCCTCACCTTCATTACCGATGCCGACAGCCGTCCGCCCGGCAGCGCGCATCCTCAATCGCACCTCTGGGATAACGGCGCAAACGCAGTGGACGAGTTGAACCGCATCATGAACATTCGTTCGCTGGCTTTGGGGCGTTTCGGCGAAAACAACATTCCCATCGGCGCGCCCATGGCGACTTTGGATGAGGTTCTGGTGCCGCTCTATTTCTTGCACCGCTATCAGACAGAAGCCGCGAGCAAAGTGTTGGGCGGCAGACAATACACATACGCACTACGTGGGGACAGTCAACCTGTTACTCAAATTGTTTCCGCCGCCGAGCAGCGTGCCGCCGTGAAGGCGCTTGTGACTACGCTCGACCCCACTGCCTAAACCCTGCCCGAGCGCATTCTGGAGCTGATTCCACCCAGGCCGCCCGGCTATCCTCGTACTCGCGAGACTTTCCCGTCCCGCACCGGCGTCACGTTTGATCCAATGTCCGCCGCCGAAGCCGCAGCGGACCTCAACGCCAGCCTGGTCCTGAACAGCCAACGCGCGGCCCGGCTCGTCGAGTATCACGCCCGGACTCACGATACTCCGGGTTTGCGGGAAGTAATCGATGCGGTGATGGCGGTGACCTGGCATGCAGGAGACCGGGAAGGGTTGGAACGCGAGATCGCCCATACGATCGACTATGTGGTGCTCACGCGCTTGATGCAACTAGCTCTGGACAACTCCGCTCCCGCAGAAGTGCGTTCCATTGCAACGGATAAGGTGGATGAGCTGAAGAAGTTTCTCGCGAGCTCTCATCCGGAGCCCGACCTGAAGTACGCGCTCGATCTGATCGCGAAATTCCAGAGTGATCCGGATTCGCTAAACCTGCCGGAGCCCGCCGAAATTCCCCCTGGACAGCCCATCGGTGACGACGAAGACGTGTCGCCGTTCAGCCTGTTGCCCAAAGTTTCGATGCTGTTGAAAAACTCTTGGGCCGCCGCGCAAGCCCATCGGCCAGAGCTCCGTGGATCCCGCTAGCTGGCTTCGCTCATGCGCATCCACCGTCTAATGTTTGGGCAGACCCTCCATCAAGTCCGCGACGGCTTTGCGAATCGGTCTGAGGTCAAAGTTCGGTGCCAGGGTCTCGCGGTCGAAGCTCCTAGCCAACTGGTCCATGCCGAAGAGTGCCCGCGGGAATCGCGAGTAAATAACCTGGCCCAGAAGCCTGTGCGCCGCCTCGGCGCTGGCGCGGGCCGAGAGCCCAAATGTCGTCTTCAGGTAAGCGCTCAGGCGTGCGTGAACCTGCGTGAACAACACGTCGAAGTATTGCGCCGCCTGCTCGGGAAATCTTTCGGTCTCAGCCATGCTCACGCGAATCATTTGAATTGAGCCCTCGTAGAGCAGAACTTCAAGATACCGGCCGCAGAACATCACCATGGCCTCCGCAGGCTTCTCTGAATAGTCGCCGGGCATCCTCAATCTGCCGAGAAAAAGTCCTCGTACCAGCTCAATCACCGCAAGGAACAGCTTCTCTTTGCTCTCAAAGTGAGCGTATAGAGATCGTTTCGAGGTTTCCGCGCGGCTGGCGACCATGTCCATCGACGCCCGCTCGAAACCCATTTTCAGGAACACGTCCTTGGCGATCCAGAGGATATGTTGGCGAAGTTTGTCGCCGCGTCTTGCCATACCCTACTGTCGCTTTAACTCGCTCCGCTTGACAAAAAGTAAACGGTACGGTAGAGTTAACTTCGTAATTCAACAATGGAAAAGACATCATGATCGTCGTCACCACCCCTACAGGCACCATCGGCCACCAGGTCCTCGAGAATGTCCTCGGCAGCGGTGAGCCTGTTCGCGTGATCGCGCGCGACCCCTCCCGCCTCCCCTCGCAAACGCGCGAGCGCGTCGCGGTCGTCAAGGGATCGCAGGGCGACGCTGCCGTCGTCAATCAGGCGTTCAAGGGCGCCGACTCGGTGTTCTGGCTTGTGCCCCCAGACTTCCAGGCCCAGAGCGTCCAGGCCGCCTATGTAGATTTCACCCGGCCGGCATGCGACGCTTTCAAGAGGGAAGGGGTCAAGCGGGTGGTCGTTGTATCGGCCCTGGGCCGTGGGTGGCCTAGGAACACCGGGCTCGTGTCGGCGTCGCTAGCGATGGACGACCTGATCGCGAGCACCGGCGTCAGCTACCGGGCGCTGACGATGCCCTCCTTCATGGACAACACCCTCAGACAGGTCGAGGCGATTAAGAATCAGGGCATGTTCTTCTCGCCGATCTCCGGGGACCGCAAGATGCCGGCTTGCGCTACGCGCGACATCGCCCGTGTTGCGGCCAAGTTGCTGCTCGATCCGTCATGGAGTGGACCGGGTACCGTGCCGGTACTTGGGCCCGAGGACCTGTCCTTCAACGACATGGCGCAAATCATGTCCGATGTGCTTGTGAAACAAGTGCGCTTCCAGCAAATCCCCTTCGACGCCTTCAAAGCCAGGCTAACCGCATCCGGGATGTCCGAGGCAATGGCACAGGGCATGGTCGACATGATGGTCGCCAAGAACGAGGGTCTCGACAACGCCGAGCCGCGCACCCCGCAGTCCACCACCCCCACCAGCTTCCGCCAATGGTGCGAAGAAGTATTGAAGCCTGCGGTCCTCAGCTGATTGGACGAATCGCAGGGGCGTCTTGCAGGAGTAGAAATTTATGCGTCTCACTGGCAATACCATTCTCATCACGGGCGGGACGAGCGGTATCGGCCGCTCGCTGGCCGAGGCTTTTCAGCAGCGTGGCAATCAAGTCATCATCGCCGGCCGCCGACAGCATCTGCTCAACGAGATTACGGCGGCGCACCCCGGCATGCGCGGCGTGCAATTAGACGTCAAAGACCCTGGTGCCGTGGATGCCTTCGCGGCCCACATTCGGGAACAGTTCCCCAAACTTAACGTTCTGATCAACAATGCCGGAATCTCCAAGCCTGAAGACCTCACCGCCGGCACTATCGATCTTTCGGTGGCGCTGTCCATCATTCACACCAACATCGTCAGCGTGCTTCAACTCACTGCGGCACTGCTCCCCACCCTCAAACACCAGCCGGACTCAACTCTCATCGCTACTTCCTCCGGCTTGGCGTTCATGCCCGCGCCGCTTTCCCTACCTACTGCGCCAGTAAGGCGTTTCTTCACTCCTGGCTGCAGTCGCTCCGCTTTCAGCTCCGGGAAACGTCCGTGGAGGTCCTCGAACTTATCCCGCCGTATGTGCAAACGGAACTTAGCGGGCCCAGTCAGGCGAGTGACCCCAACGCAATGCCGCTGGCCGACTATATTGCTGAAGTGATGCAGGTCCTAAGCGATCCAGATCCGTCCCGAGGCGAGATCCGAGTGAAGCGCGTGGAAGTACTCCGCTGGGCCGAAAAGAACGACGATTACGAGCGGTTGTTCACGGCCCGCAATGAATAATGACTAACGTCGACCGTCATGGCGCTGCCTTCAATATGCCCTGCAAAGCCAAATCGGCGATCGCCTTTGCGTAGCCTGCGGTTAACGTCCCATGTCCTACCAGCAGACGCAAATACAGCGCACCGTAGAGTAGGTCCGACACTAAATCTAAATCGAGATCCGCCGCCACACCGCCACTCTTCTGGTGACGTATCAGCACAGCTTCAGTTGTGGCTCGGCTGGGCTGTATCCAAACAGAGCGGAACACAGCGGCCACTTCCGCATCACTTTGCGCCGCCGCAATAAAGGCCTTGAAAATCCGTCCACGCTGGCCGGTGAGTAACGTGATGAAGTTCTCCAGTTGAAGACGTATGTCGTCGCGCAGATTGCCGGTGTCCGGCAACGGATTCTCTTGAGCAACGGCCTTGCGTAGCGCTTCCATCAAAACCGCCTCTTTGTTGGGCCACCAGCGATAGATTGTTGCTTTGCTAGCGCCCGCGCGCTCTGCAATGGCGTCTGTTGTTGCACTGGCGAAGCCTAGTTCCTCTAACAGCTCCAATGCCGCTTCGAGAATGCGGCTGCGCGCCACCTCGTCTCGTGGACGGCCGCGGCCGCGCGCGCTCTCTTCGCCGGATTCCTTCATCAACATAGGCATGGACAAGCTCAGTAACTATCAGACGACTTCCCATCGTTACCGTTGCAGACTTCCGAGACTTAGAAGTACCGTAAAAACTTTGGACAACGTCAGCGCCGGTCGTAGCGCACGTGGGTAATCTGGAGGAGATGAAGTTCGTTACTGTCGATTGGCCCGCCTCTTCAGCGGCTGACTACCGCCCTGACTTGGAAGCGGGGAACGTTCTTTACTTTCCGGTCACGCCGTTTTCGTTCGCGGAAGGGTCCAAAGAGTACCTCCGCAACATCAACTTCGCCGGCGGCGCCGTTCATAAGAACGTTGCGTATCGGCCTGCCAGCGATCGGGTCACGGGCGTGGAAGCGGATACGGCGCAACTCGAAAAGCTGCGTGTGATTTTGGGCGACTACTCCCGCAGCGTTGTAAAGTTCGCTGCTGAGCTGCTGCCGCAATATGCAGCCGGTTGGAAGCTGGATTATGCCAGTTTTCGCCCTGTAGAAGAAGACGGCCGCGACCTTCCGGTCAATAAGCGCAACGATCTAATTCACACCGATGCGTTTCCTTCCCGTCCAACCAACGGCAATTTGATCCTGCGCGTCTTTACTAACATTCATCCGACCAAGACTCGCAATTGGGTCACCACCGATCCCTTCCGCGATGTGGCGGACCGCTATGCGAGAGATGCCGGGCTGGACAAGATTGCGGTAGGCACCTCTTCAAAAAGCGGCAAGCTGCTGAATCAATCCGCCCGCCTGCTGCACGGTATAGGGCTTCCGGTGGTCCCACGCTCCGGCTATGACCGTTTCATGTTGCGGTTTCACGAGTACCTCAAGCGGAACGAAGAATTTCAGCAGAACACCCCTAAGTACCCGTTCGCCTTTCCCCCGGGGTCCACTTGGCTAACCTTTACAGATGTTCTGCCGCATTCCGTCCTCTCCGGCCAGCATGCGCTCGAGCAGACCTTTATCATTGCGCGGGAGTCTATGGCAAACACTGCAGATGCTCCTGTCGCGATACTTGAGCGGCTTTGCGGCAAACCTTTGCTCCTAACTGACAACTGACAAGATGCACTTTGCGGGTGTATCCTAAATGATCAGGAGCTTTAGGCATCGCGGCCTGAAACAACTATATGAGCGGGACGACCGGAGCGGAATAAGGCCCGACCTGTTGAACACGGTCCAGCGAATTCTTACCGTTCTCGACAGCGCCACCACGCCGCAAGCCCTCGATGTCCCGGGGTACCGCCTGCACCAGCTGAAAGGCGAGTTAAGGGGTTTGTGGTCCGTGACCGTGCCGGCCAACTGGCGTATCATTTTCCGCTTTGAAAGTTCTGACGCCTTTGATGTTGAATTGATCGACTACCACTGAAGGAGCGAAAACACACTTATGCCCATGAAGAACCCAGTGCATCCGGGTAGCATCGTCCGTCAGGATTGCCTTGAGCCGCTAGGGCTGTCCGTGACATCAGGCGCAAAAGTCCTCGGTGTGACCCGCCAAGCTCTCAACAACGTCGTAAACGGCAAGTCCGGCATCAGCCCGGAAATGGCGATCCGGCTCTCCAAGGCCTTTGGCAGCACGGCGGAAACCTGGTTGCGAATGCAGCTGGCCTACGACCTGGCAGCCGCGCGCAAGAACGAAAGCAGAATTAAGGTGCGGCGGCAGCACGTTGAAGAGTTGCAGGCGCTCTGAGAACCGGGGGTCCGGCCCCCCTCATGCCCCTTTTCCCAGTTACACTAAAGTAGACGCAGACTTATGCTCCAAAGCGCGCTAGCCAAGGTTTTTGGCACGAACAATGACCGCGAACTCAAGCGGATACGGCCGCAGGTAGCAGCCATCAACGATCTGGAGCCCCAGCTCCAGCAGCTCTCTGATGCCGGCCTAGCCGCCAAAACGCAAGACTTCAAGCAGCGCCTCGCGAATGGCGCTTCGCTGGACGACATTCTAGTAGAGGCGTTCGCGGTGTGTCGCGAAGCGGGCCGCCGCGTGCTCAAGATGCGTCACTTCGACGTTCAATTAATCGGCGGCATTGTTCTTCATGGCGGACGTATCGCCGAAATGAAAACCGGTGAGGGCAAGACGCTGGTCGCCACTCTGCCGAGTTATCTTAACGCGCTCGAAGGCAAAGGCGTTCACGTTGTCACTGTAAACGATTATCTGGCTCGCCGTGACTCGGAATGGATGGGCCGCATGCATCGTGCCTTGGGCCTGAAGGTGGGCACGATTGTTCACGACTTGGACGATCACCAGCGCCGCGACGCTTACGCGGCCGACATCACCTACGGCACCAACAACGAATTCGGGTTCGATTACCTTCGCGACAACATGAAGTTCCGCCTGGAGGACTATGTCCAGCGCAGTCCGAATTTCGCGATCGTCGATGAAGTCGATTCCATCTTGATTGACGAAGCGCGTACACCGCTGATCATCGCCGGTCCAAGCGAAGAATCAACCGACAAATACTACCGCGTGAATACTATCATTCCGCATCTGGAACGCGGCGAAGTGATCGAAGGCAAAGAGCCTGGCCAGGGTTACACAACCGGAGACTTCACAGTAGACGAGAAACACCGCAGCGTCGCTCTAACCGAAGAAGGCGTCATCAAGGTGGAGAAGCTGCTCAACACCGGCAATCTCTACGATCCCGCGAACATCGAGATGAACCATCACGTGCAGCAAGGGCTGCGCGCGCACATCTTATATCAGCGCGATCGCGACTACGTCGTGCAAGATGGCCAGGTCATCATTGTAGATGAATTTACGGGGCGCCTCATGCCAGGCCGCCGCTGGAGCGATGGTCTTCACCAGGCCGTCGAAGCCAAAGAGCGCGTGAAGATTGAGCGCGAAACGCAAACGCTGGCGAGTGTCACCTTCCAGAACTACTTCCGCATGTACAAGAAGCTGGCCGGCATGACCGGTACGGCGGATACGGAAGCGGCCGAGTTTGGCAACATATATAAGTTGGACGTCACGGTCGTGCCCACAAACCGGCCGATGGTACGTCTCGAGAACCCCGACGTGGTCTACCGGACGGAAGAAGAAAAATTCCGTAACGCCGCCAAAGAGATCCAGACGTTACATGAAAAGGGTCAGCCTGTTCTTGTCGGCACCATTTCCGTAGACAAGTCAGAGAAACTCTCGGCCGTGTTGAGGAAGATGGGAGTCCGGCATGAAGTACTGAATGCCAAGAATCATGAGCGCGAGG
>CAXUCT010000187.1:0-5048 GCA_964249415.1 uncultured Bryobacteraceae bacterium
GAAGCAAAGCGAGAAACATTTCGGTCCGCATAGCTCGTGGTTTTGGGACGTGGAACGGTCTGGCGGCGGAGCGTTGATGGATTTGGGCTGCCACGGAATCGCGTTCTGTTATTGGTTTCTCGGCCGTCCTGCAGTAAAGACCGTTTACGCCCAACTCGGCACCTACGTCCATGGCGACAAGACGAAGGGTGAAGATGACGCTATCTGCATCCTGGAGTTCGAGAACGGCGCTGTGGGACTGATTGAAGATAGCTGGACGCGCCGGGGAGGAATGTCGGACCGGACCGAAGTGTATGGCGAGGGTGGCGTGACTTACGCAGACTTGCACATGGGCAATGCTCTCCCGACCTATAGTGAGTACGGGTTCGGCTATGCGGTCGAGAAAGCGCCCACAACCCAGGGCTGGAGTTATCCGGTGTTCGAAGAACATTGGAATTATGGAATGCCGCAAGAGATGCTTCACTTCGCCAGGTGCGTGCGCGGCAGAGAGACGCTGCAGGCAACCGGCGAGGATGGACGGTTAGTCATGCAGGTGCTCTATGCCGCCTATGCCTCGGCGGGACTGGGCCAGAAGGTTCAGATGCCTTATGTGCCGAAAACCAACAAGCCAATTGACGAGTGGCTGAGCCGCAGGACGCGGTGACCGATCCGCTCTTTGAAAACATTCTTGCGCAGCCGGGGGCGCTCGCGAAGGTTGCCGAACATCAGTTCGGGCCGGGCAGGGAAGCGTTGCTGCGGTCCGCTGAGCTCTTGCGCAACAGCAAACGTATTGTGATTAGCGGCATGGGAGCGTCGCTGTTTGCCTCTATTCCGCTCAGCTACGCGCTTGGCGGACATGGTGTTGAGGTTTCGGTGATCGAAACCTCCGAGCTTCTTTATTTCTTGCCCTCTACAATCGATCGCGGTACTGCGGTGATTTTGGTTTCGCGGTCGGGAGAGAGTGTTGAAGTTACTAAGTCAATAGCGCTCCTCAAAGATCGAAGCAGCTGCATTATCGCCGTTGTTAACGTTCAGCGGAGTACGTTGGCTACCCAAGCAACGGAGACAATCTCCGTGGGCAGCCCGCCCGACCAATTGGTGGCGATCCAAACTTACACTGGCACTTTGGTGGCTCTCGCACTCCTCGGAGCCGCTTACCAGAATGAATTGGACAGCGCGCGAGACGAGTTGGAGACTACCGTTGCGACCGTCGAAAGAATGCTCGGCGAATGCCTCCGGGCGGAGTGGCACGACTTTATCGACGTTGGATCTCCTTTGTATCTGCTCGGCCGAGGGGCGTCGCTTGCGTCCGTCCACGCGGGGGCATTGCTGATGCATGAGGTGGCGAAGATGCCGGGCGTGGCGATGTCGTCCGCGCAATTCCGGCACGGACCAGTCGAGGTAGTAAGTGAAGACTTCCGCGCGATTGTTTTAGGTTCTCAGGAAACAACCGCGGCACTCGATTTAGCGCTGGCCCAGGATCTAACCCGCATCGGCGGCAACATACGCTGGGTAGGACCTCTAGGTCCGACATCGGAAGTAATACCGCTCTGTCCCTGGCCAGAGAAGGTGCCGAGCCGGTTCTGTTCGTTGCCTGAGATGATTCCGTTGCAACTACTCGCGTATCGAACCGCTCAGGCGAAAGGCGTCGCAAGCGGCGGTTTTCGATTCGCTCCTGCGGTGCCGCTGTCAGAAACTGGGTTCTTGAACACCCTGTAGCTCATATCAAAACTCAATGAAAGCTGCGGGCTGGGTACGGACGGCTCATTATCCCTTCCCAGATGATGCGGTTTAACACCTCGGCATCTACTCGGTCCTCACCCCGGAAGTCCATGCCTGCCGTTTTGTCTGCCCAGTAGCTCGCTTGTTGAGAGATTCTCACGGGCTCACTCGAGACTGCGGCTCTCCTGGCATCTTTCGAAAGTGGCAGATCCGTCCGGGCAAGCACGGACGAAGGTTGGGCGTCGAAGTTCCAGTTCCTTTGATTTATGTCGAACACGTCCGTCATCGGAGCGGACGTCGCCGTGTTTAGATTCAGGTGTTCAAGCCCTAGAACGTCTTCCATCGTTCGAATCATGTTAACTGTCGTGTAGTAAGTAGAGTCCACGCTGTGCTGCTTTACGAACGGCCCCACCACGTAAGCCGTGGTGCGGTGCGCGTCCACATGATCCGGTCCGTCCTGCGAATCGTCCTCAACCACAAAGATCAGCGTGTTGTTCTTAAAAGGGCTGTGCGCAACGCGCGCAATCAACCGGCCCGTCGCGTAGTCGTTATCTGCTTGCTGAGCTTCGGGCGTATTGACGTTGGAAAGAGCGGTCGCGAATTCCCCCATATGGTCTTCTTGCAACTGAACGATTTCGAAGGCTGGAAGATTGCCGTTAACCGCATATTGATCGAATTCGCGCTCCCACTCGGCTTCGCGGTAAAAATCGGGATAGCCGGGATCGAAGCCTCGGAAATAAGGATCACCGAACTTATAGAGCTCTGGATTCGCGGGCCGCGACATGACAATTTTCGCCTTAAATGGATACGGCTCACGTGGCGCATCCAAAGCCGTGTCACTCATACAACCGTATTCGCGAAACGTAAGTCCCGCACGCAAAACCGCATCCCAGATGTATCCTTTCTCCTTCGGAACTCCGGCCGGTCCGTCGGGTGCGGCGACGTTGCTTGCACCGGGAAGCAGATCGGGATCGTCGGGCGTTTTCGGATTGGCTGCCTTTCGCTCAGCCGCGGTCGGGAGTCCCACGTTAATGTCGCGGTTTGGCCCTTCATACTCATAATTCGTACCGCGATCCGCATAGTTAAGGACCACCGCTTTTTCACCGAAATCGGATTCTTTGCCCGACGTGCTCCACGGCCATCCGTCCCCGCTCACTTCGCCGGAATCAAAAAAGTTGTCTAGGTCGACAAATTGCCGGGCGAGCTTGTGAAAGTTCGGCGTGATCGTCCTGCCAAATTCCGTTAACGACGGATCACCGTTGCCCACGCCCAGATCACCCAGGATCTGATCGTACGTTCGGTTTTCCTTGATGATGTAGATGACGTGTTTAATCCGTTTGCGCAGCTCAGCCATAACCTGCGCGTTGTGAGAGTCTGGGGGCGTATCTAAGCGGTTGTTTTCCGCCACGGCTCTCGTCAATCTCGCCAGAGACGCGCTGTCGGGAACAGGAATGGTCAGCAGACCGGCTTTTTCCAATTGAAAAATGTATTGGTTCTGAGAATTCACGATGACTGCCGGCCCGGGCTTCACGTCGAGGCTGGCCTTTGTTTGTATGTGGAGCCGCGGATTGGGTCCCGCATTCGTTTTGCTGTTCACCGTGTAAAGCGTCCGGCCGTCTCCGCTCACCCCGAGGGAAGTGGGAAACCAGCCCGTTGGAATCAGGCCTGCTACAACTGGCGCCGTACCTGCCTCGCCGATCCGAACCACCGCAATCGAATTCGCGCCTCCGTTCGTCACGTAAGCGGTTCGCTCATCGGGCGACAGAGCAATGCTATTGGGGCCGCTCCCTTTATAACGCCCGTTCAATTTCATCAGAGCCGTGGGTCCCGCCGTTGAGGTAGTGCTCACCACCGCTAGATTCCGAGTGTCGATGATGGTCAGCAGATCGCTATTATCCGACGTCACGAATAGCCGCGATCCCTCCCGGTTAAGAGTCATCTTATTAGGGTTGCCGCTGACCTTGATGCGTGTTGTGACTTCAGGGGCGCCGCCTAAGCCAACAACAACAATTTCCCGGTCTCTTAAGCTGGATACGTAAGCTTTGAGACCGTGCGTTGCAATCCAAAACGGATACTCTCCTCCGGGTACGCCGCGAGCCGAGGCGAGTATCTTGCCAGGACGTAAATCGAGTTCGTGAACCACCCGGCGCGACGGCAGATCGATAAATGACATCGAATCGTTATATACGTTCGCAATTAGAAGCGTCTTCTTGTCATCGCATACTGCGAGGCCTCCAGCAGCCAGTGGTTCCTTTCCTGCAAACAGCCCTAATCCCGAGCTGTGGCCCAGCGCAATCGGCGCTCCATCTTCTTCCCAGGCACCTGCGTGGAGCGAGTACGTGTGAACGTTATCATCCTTGCCGCCCGAAACGTAAAAGTGCAAGCCATCTTGTGAAAACGAGAGACCGGCGAACGTGTCTGGCACTTGCAGCACTTGCTCCTTCCGCGGCTTGCGTCCGCTAATGTCGTAAACGAAGACGTATTCGTTCGATGCAGCAGCAATCGGTTTACCGTTTGGACCATTCACGCGGTTGAATCCGCTGGTGAGTACTAGCAGAGTCTTCCGGTCGGGGCTGATCGCAGTACTGATTGCTTGCCCCGCCCGATAGTTCGGAAAAGCGACAAGATTCGGGTTCAGAGACTCGAATGATGCGCCCGGGGTTGCCAGCGGGGTAATGCGCTTACCCGTTGGAAGCAACGCAAAGCCACTATCACTTCTGTCGTGTTCGCGTACACCGGCAACCAGGCAAAAACAGAAAAGTATGGCCGGGACGAATACAGTTCGCAACAAGCGCTTCCTTAACTCCTATCTTCAGAGCTCGCCGTTACTTCTGCAAGCTGTAATGCTGTTGATGGTACCGGAACTTTCATTGCTCGTAAGTAGAGCTCTGAAATACTTCCGTAACTTCGGCATGTTAGTTTTTAAATTCCAGTTATGCCTATATTGCGTGTTGGTTTCGGTTGTCGGCCCGTAATGGTGGTGTGTCTCGCTCTCACTTTGGGCCTTGCAGGTTTGCGTATCTCGGCTCAGTCAACTTACGGATCGATCCTGGGCACCGTGAAAGATCCATCCGGTGCGAACATCCCAAATGCAACTGTGAGGGTGACGAACGTTGACGAGAATACCTCCCACATAGCGAATACTGACGCAAGCGGCGACTACAATGCGCCAAACTTGTTGCCGGGTCACTACACGGTGCAGGTCACGGCGCTTGGATTTGAAACCTTCGATGCAACCGGACTGACTCTTGTCGCGCGCCAAGCGTTGCGCGTGGGGGCAACTCTCCAAATCGGATTGACGCAGCAGAGTGTGACAGTGGAAGAGTCTGAAGCCGGGGTGATCAACA
>CAXUCT010000187.1:5058-5788 GCA_964249415.1 uncultured Bryobacteraceae bacterium
AGGTGATTCAAGCAACCTTCAGCCCGGAGCAACTGCTCGACCTGCCGTCAAACGTCCGGGCCAATGGAAACACTAGTCCTTATCGAATGCTTGAAATTCTACCCGGCGTCCAATCAGATGATGCGGGCAATTTGTCTGTGCAAGGCGCAATTCCCTCAATGATCGAGTACTCCGTCGATGGGATTTCTACCGTGGACGTGACCGGGAACTCGCCGCTGACGAATGCGTTCCCCTCGCAGGAATCCATCGCTGAGATCAAGGTGCAGGGCGTCGGAAGCAACGCCGAATTTGGGCAGCAAGGCAACATCACCACTATCTCTAAGAGCGGCACGAACCAGCTTAGAGGCGACCTGTTCTGGTATGCCCAGAACTCAGCATTGAACGCACTGGCTTATGGCGAGAACCAGAAGCCCCATATCGTAGCCAACGACTTCGGAGCTTCAGCTGGAGGCCCCGTAGTGATACCCCGGCTTTACAACGGCCATAACAAGACATTCTTCTTCGGCACATATGAAGGTTTCCAGCTGCCGCAGTCGCAGACGATTCAGAACCAGGTGCCTACCAGCCTCATGCGCAGCGGAAATTTCAGCCAGGAAGGCGTGACCATTGTCGATCCAACGACAGGGCTGCCGTTCCCGAACGACAGCATACCGGCAAACCGGATCAATCCGGTTTCGAACGGGATTCTCGCTTTGTATCCGCTGCCGAACACGGGCAACTTGACTACATC
>CAXUCT010000187.1:5798-8362 GCA_964249415.1 uncultured Bryobacteraceae bacterium
TAACTGGAACGTGAATAAGTCAAATAACTACAGCTCAAACCAGTACGACCTACGGGTTGATGAGTATCTCACGTCCAAGCAGCAAATGTTTGCGCGTTGGACGTGGCAAAACATCAATCAGCTCTCGCCTCAGAACTTGTCCGTTCCAACCGAGACGACTCCGGAAAACAATAAACTGCTGACCATTGCCCACAATTACGCGATCCGCCCGAGCTTATACAATGAGATCCGCTTCGGCTTTACGCTGAACACCCGCAGCCAGACGTTGCCGTTCAATGGCGCAGCGTTCACGAACTCTCTCGGCTTGCAAGGAATTGGACCCAACTTTCCGTTCAACGGCCTCCCCGATGTGTCCATTAATGGATTCCAGGAATTGAACACCGATAGGGGCAATTCAGTTACTAGGGCGAATACCTGGACAATCAATGACAACCTCACTTGGAACAAGGGACGTCATACTTTCAAATACGGCTTTGACTGGCGGCACATTACGGCGCTTACTCCTTCAACGGAACTATCACCGGGAATGCGTTCGCCGATTTCTTGTTGGGGATACCGGACAATACGGCGGTCGATAATGTGGAACACGATAACGACGGCCGCAGCGACCACTACGCGGCGTACGCGCAGGATAGCTTCAAAGTCACGCAAAGACTGACGATCGAATACGGCCTGCGCTTCGAATTCAACCCCGGCTACACCGACGCGTTTGGCGATATCGGAAACTTCGACCCTCGCATTCCCAAGTCCGGCGCAGTAATTTATCCCGACGGTGCAGCTTCGCTGCTCGCGCCCGAGTTTCTCGCCTCCTTCAATGCTTGTCCCGGACCATCGGTAAACGGCGCTCCGTGTACGCCTGTCTACTCGGCGAGCCAGGAGCATCTACCCAAAAGCCTGCGGACCGCTCCGCGCCGCTTTATGCCGCGGTTCGGCTTCGCGTGGCGGCCCTTTGACAACGATAAAACAGTTGTTCGCGGCGGTTTTAACATGTACGACGTCACCACGCTTGGTTCCATTTATTATGCGTTGACGGGAACGCTTCAATCGAATACCAGAACCTACAACAACGCCATCGTGAATGGCCAGCCGCTGATCCAGTTTCCGCAGACACAGCTGGGCGGCTTCGGTTCGATTTCTCCTTACGGATCGGCGTATTTCGGTACCGCGAACGATATTAACTTCAAAGATCCCTATTCCATGCAGTGGAACTTCTCGGTTGACCGCGATCTCGGCTTTCAAACCGGCCTGCGGGTCTCCTATATTGGCTCAGGCACCCGCGATCTGGTGTGGTCGCCCAATCTCAACCAGTCCTACTATTCGACGATCCCATACGTGGATCAGCCTTTGAGTTCGCGTCCGTTCCCCAATTGGGGCACAGTGAATACACGGTCCACGGGTGCGACCCAGAATTACGAGTCGCTGCAGGTGGAGGTGAATCACCGCTTGAAGAAAGGGCTGACACTTAACGGCGCTTATACTTTCGCTCACGATCTTGCTGACGACCAGGGCCCCAATCCAACCAGCTTCGCGAGCGAGAACTCCGGTGGCCGGACCATGGATCTTTATGACCGCAAGGCCGAGTACGGAAATGTCTACGGGGTGCGCCGCCACCACTTTATTCTGTCCACCGTCTACGACTTGCCTTTCGGACGTGGCCGCACCTTCGGTGGCAGCACCAGTCGCTTTGTCGATGCCGTTTTCGGCGGCTGGCAATTGAGCAATGTGTTCCTCTGGCAGTCCGGACCATTTCTTACTCCTTACTTCAGCGGCGGCGATCCATCTGGCACCGGATCCGGAATCATCGGGCGTCCTCAATTCCCGGACCGCGTAGCCAACGGGAATCTGAGCGATCCAACGCGCCAGGATTGGTTCAACCTCGGAGCCTACGTGTGCCCTGCAACTCCAGGGTGGACGCCTGGCACAGCCTGCACCATCGGGTCTGGCCAGACCGGAGCGTTACCCCCCATTGGCCGCTTCGGTAATTCCGGCATCGGCACCGTTGTGGGTCCCGGAACCGTCGATCTCAATGCCGGTTTAGCGAAGTACTTCAACTTCACGGAACGATTTAAGCTGCGAGTCGAGGGCTCGTTCACCAACGTGCTGAACCACACTAATCTCGCAGATCCAATTCTCGCAATCGATAACACCAGCGTTGGTCAAATCACGACCGCTCGCCCGGGTAACTTCGGTGGCAGCCGCACCGGGCAAGTTGGCGCACGTCTCGAGTTCTAACGCTCCAGCTCGAAAAGTAGCACGTAGCAGGTTTGGAGGCGCGGGGCGGGATCGAACCGCCGAATAAAGGTTTTGCAGACCTCTGCCTTACCACTTGGCTACCGCGCCTGGGAGTGGCGTCTCCTCGCAACATAACATAATTCCTCAAAGCTCACGGCGGCTCTCGCGCTACTCTCGTTGTTTGCTAGTTCAAGGGTGAACTCGCGTGGACGGGCATGAGTCCGCCGATTAGCGTATCTAGCAGGAGATACGAGACATGCGAATTATGAGCTGTTTGGTGATTCTATGAGAGCGCTGCCGTAGATCCTTAAACTGATCGGGAAACGATCAGC
>CAXUCT010000188.1:0-8340 GCA_964249415.1 uncultured Bryobacteraceae bacterium
ACTACGTCGCCATGGGGCGCTGGTCAACCGTGTTCGGCGTGCTCATCAGCATCGCCGGCGCCTACATCGTGATGCAATTCGCCAGCATTATGGATTACGTCCAGGCTCTCTTCACGTTCTTTATCGCGCCCCTGTTCGGAACCGTCATTCTGGGCATGCTGTGGAAACGCGCCACTCCCGCCGGCGGCTTCTGGGGGTTACTCATCGGTACTCTCTCCTCCATCGCCATGTTCGAGTGGGTCCATGTCGACCATTCCGCGCTCCGCTATATTGCCCTTTCCCCCAACGCGAAAGACATGGCGGAGAACATGTACCGTGCCCTCTGGTCCTGGCTCATTTGCGTCATTGTCACCGTAGTCGTTAGCTATGCGACCAAGCCGAAACCGGAAGCGGAGTTGACCGGCCTCGTCTATGGCGCTACGGTCATACCGTCCGAGGGCAATCTGCCGCTCGTCCACCGCCCCCTATTCTGGGCCGCTCTTGTAGTCGTTGTTTTTGTCGTGCTCAATATCATCTTCTGGTAGGTCAACACTTATGCATGGTCCTGGCTTTTTATCCATCTGGTTCTTCATAGGTGTTCTGTTGACCGCCTATGGCATCCTCATCTTGGGCAGCGGACTTTACGAACTCGTCTCGCCTCCCGCTCACCCACCTGTGCTGGCGAACTTGCATCCCAGCATTTGGTGGGGCGCCGTCCAACTCATCATTGGGCTGATTTACTCTATTAAGTTCTTTCCAAGGAAACAGCGATAAATGTCAACCAGTAACGGAGCCGGGCCCACCCTCGGCCTCATCGTCGGAAATCGGGGCTTCTTCCCCGATCACCTCGCCGCCACCGGACGCGAAGATATGATTCGCGTGCTCGAGAAAGCCGGCGTACGCGTCATCGCGCCCAGCCCTCAAACGGAAGGAGCCAAGGCCGACGCCATCATCGCCAACGAATCCAAGTTCGGCGCTGTCGAAACTTTCGAAGAGGCGAAGCGTGTCGCCGCGCTCTTCCGTCAGCACCGCGACACCATCGATGGCGTCATCGTCTCGCTCCCCAATTTCGGCGATGAGCGAGCCATTGCCGACACCTTGCGACTGTCCGATCTCAAAGTTCCAGTTCTCATCCAAGCCACGCCGGACGACCCCAAGCGCATGCGCATTACGGACCGCCGCGATAGCTTCTGCGGCAAGATGTCGGCCTGCAACAACCTGATGCAGTACGGCATCCCGTACTCGCTCACCACGCTCCACACCGAAGCTCCCGATTCTGAGGAGTTCCGCAAAGACCTCGAATGGTTTCTTGGTGTCTGTCGGGTCGCTCGCGGGTTGCGCCGCTTGCGTGTCGGCGCCATCGGGGCCCGCCCCGCTGCTTTCAACACCGTTCGCTACAGCGAGAAGTTGCTCGAAGCCAACGGCATCTCGGTGATCACCATCGACCTCTCTGAAATCCTCGGCCGCATCAATCGCATGACCGACGAAGACGCCGCCGCCCAGAAAAAGCTCGCCGACATCAAGGCCTACGTCACCACCACCGACGTGCCGGAGCTATCACTTATGAAGATGGCAAAGCTCGGCGCTGTCATCGACGGTTGGATGCGTGAGACCGACGTAGATATAAGTGCCGTGCAGTGCTGGACATCGCTCGAAGAATACTTCGGCGTTGTGCCATGCACCGTCATGAGCATGATGAGCAACAATCTGATGTCCAGCGCCTGCGAAGTCGACATCGTCGGCGTTGTCAGCATGCATGCCCTGCGCCTGGCGTCGCAAACGCCCAGCGCCTTGCTGGACTGGAACAACAACTACGGCGACGACCCGAATAAGGCCGTCTGCTTCCACTGCAGCAATCTCCCGAAACACTTCTTCCCGGAATTCAAAATGGATTTCCAGGAAATCATCGCCAGCACCGTCGGCAAGCTAAATACCTTCGGAACGGTATCCGGCAAGGTCAAAGCCGCGCCCATGAGCTACGCCCGCCTCTCCACGCGCGATCGAGAAGGCAAGATCCGAGGCTACGTAGGCGACGGCCGCTTCACCGACGACCCCCTCCAAACCTTCGGAGGAGCCGGAGTAGTAGAAATCCCCCGCATGCAAGAGCTGCTGCGCTACATCTGCGAACAAGGCTTCGAGCACCACACCGCCGCCAACCTGGCTCATACATCGCCAATCGTCTACGAAGCCGCAACGAATTATCTAGGCTGGGAAATGTATTGGCACAAGGCCTAACAAGCAATCGACAGCGCAGCAGGTGACAATGTAGTCAGGAGCGGAAAATTCCGATGAGCTTAGACATCCCCTCAAATATCGAGCGCCAGATTGAGCAGTTTGCACAGCAACATCAAATCACGCCGGATGAAGCCGCTATCCGGCTGATTGAAACTGGTCTGGCACTCAGAAAGCAATCGCCCCAAACGCTGTTCGAACAGGGTTAGGTTTGTTCGGATCTCCTGAGGATGCCGTGCTGATGGATGAAGTTGTTGCCATCGCGTACGAGAACGACGGCGGCCCGCTCGCGAAGCAAGCAAGCGTTTGGCGGCCCTCGCCGGATCGCAACCCAAATTGCCGGCCGTTCCGCGTTGCCGTCCCGCATAGTGCAACCAGCTTCCGATCCACAATAATGAATGTATGGCTGCCCAACCGGCTCTGCTCAGCATTCAGGAGTTCCACCGGCTTTACGATGAAGCCGAACCAGCCTATGAATACTGGTTCGGCGAAGCCATCCAGAAATCCGTGCCGACCCTCTTGCACGGCGTCGTGCAATTCATCATTGCAACACTGCTGGAGCGAGCTGGCTGGAACACCTCGCTTGAGGTCCGTCTCAAAGTCGTGCCCGACTCCGAGCCTGTTCCGGACGTGATCGCAGTACAGGGCAAGTTTCGAGGCCCGTATCCAACATCGGCGCCGGAACTCTGCGTCGAAATCTTATCGCCAGGAGACACTTTGCCCAAGGCTATCGAGAAGGCCAAGCGATACCTAAGCTGGGGATCTCAGTGCGTCTGGATTATCGATCCCGAGAAGTGCACCGCCTGGACGTTGTCGCATGAACCCACACCGGAACCAAATTGGATCTCACCAGGCGGAGCTCTCCGCATCCGCGAGACAGCCATCGAGCTCGACGTACTTTTTTCGGAGGTTGACCGAAAGCTGGAGACGACAGCGGGCCAGTGAAGCCGAGGAAAGTCGGGCAAGCCCGACCGAGCCACGACAGAATGTACGGGTATTCTGCCCGTACACCGAGCAAGGGTTGGAGAATGAACAACGACAGTCAAGTACGCGGTCCCTATTCGAGCAGGCCGAGAACAATTGGGCTGCGTACGTCCCCGGTCTGCCGGGACGCATGACGACGGGCAACACGCTTGAACAAACCAAGATCAACATTCGCAGAGCCATCGAGGGGCACTTGAAAACCTTGCGAGACTTCGGCGATCCTATTCCGACGCCGGCCCAGCGTGGTTAAGGAAGTTGAAAATTACGGCCCGCTTAGTACCTTAGAAATCAACTTCCTTGCAGCGTCGGCTGGCGTTTCCGCTAGACGCTTTTGCAGCCCGCCAGAACCTTTTGGGAAATGCGCCGATAAGGATCGAACGCTCATCGACGTAGAGTCGGAAATCAGATGGGTCTTTAGACTTGGAGTGCGGGCACCCAAAATTCATGAATGCAATCAAACCTTTTGCCGCACTGCCCGAGAGAGGAATAATCATCGAAGCGTCAAGACGCAATCGTCTGCTTTTCCTCGGAACGTGGGCGTTGATGACGCCTGGTTTTATAACATTGGTTTGGCGCCTAAGGAACTTTCAGAACGCAAGAGACTGCGCGATAAGCGTCGCGATTCTCACTCTTTTTTGGCTTCTTATTAGCGCAAGCATCGCAAATCAGATCACGATGAAAATAGAACTAAATGCGACAACTATAGCTGTAAGCTCCGTGTTTAGGCGCCGTCGTCAATTATCGATCGGTGAGATAAAGGAGGCGCGCATTCTAGACTTGAAGGGAAGGCGCGGGCTAAGATTTGTTCCGATCGATTCAGCTCAAAATTCGGTCCCGATCGTCACAGACATTTTAGGAGCAAGTGACGCAAAGCTAATTAGCGCGTTTGTGAGCAAGACTAAGCTTTGCGACATGTTCGGAAACGCAGTTGATTTAAGTGCGTTCCCGCAGTTTTAAAGCCTTAACTTCTTCTCGTATAGATCCGGCAAGTCGTTCTCCATCAGAACAACATCATCGGACCGAACATTCGCTTCCAACCACGTCTGCGCCGCCGTAAAGGTGGGGAACGGTATCACCGTCCCGCTCGGGTTCGAACTCGAATAAGCGCTGGTGAAAGTCTTGATGCGTCCCGGAAGCACTGCCAGCACAACATCAGCATGAGCTCCCGCCAACTGTCCAATCTTGCGATGCTCTTCGTCATGCGCCTGCCCCAGTTCCACCATGCCCGGCGTCACCAGAATCCGCCGCCCACCATCCGTACGTAACGCATCCAGCAGCCGCAGCCCGGACGCAAAACCGGCTGGGTTCGAGTTGTAGGCATCGTCGATCAGCCGCGCACCCGCCGGACCTTGCTTTACTTCTAAACGATGGCTGATCTGAGGCACCGAAGCCAACGCCAAAATCGCATCCTCCGGAGAAGCACCCAGCGCGCAAGCCGCCGCAAACGCCAGAGCCATGTTCGAAATGTGATGTTCCCCGAAGATCGGAGCGCGCAACACGTAAGCTACGCTCTCCCAGGTGACATGCGCCAGAATGCCTTCCGTAGTCTGCGAAGAAGCGTTGATGCGCAGCGCACACTCCGCACCAGTGCCCACGACGATGATCCGTTGATACCGGTCGCGAAACTGCTTGGCCGCTTCAAACTCCAGCACCTGTTCCGCCACTACCACCGGACCGCCGCGCTTGGCTGCCGCCTCAGCCAGCTCGAATTTCGTCTTGGCCACGGTCTCTAACGTCTTGAAGCGCTCATAGTGCGCCATGCCGATCGCCGTAATCACCGCCACATCCGGCGGAGCCAGACGGCAAAGCCGCTCAATCGAACCCGGCCCATAGGCGCCCATCTCGCAAACAAAAAAACGATGGTGCGAGCTCAGCCGCTCACGCACTACGCGGGCGATCCCCATCGGCGTGTTAACGCTTCCCGGCGTGATCAGCACTGGCGCCTGCACTTCCAGAATGTGCCCCAGCAAATGCTTTACCGACGTCTTCCCGTAGGACCCGGTGATCCCCACAATCGTCGGCTTCAGCGCTGCAAGCTTCGCATGCGCCTCTTCCCAAAACCGCTTCTGCAGCTTGTTCTCGTAAGGCAGCGTCAGCAGGTTCCCAATGGTTAGAGCAACGGGAATCAACTGCACCGGCAGTATCCACGCCCAAGCCGGCGCAGCAGTAAGCCCTAACGGAAACGTACCTACTGCTAACGCAACAAACGCAACACAAAAAATCCTTTGCGCCCGTCCCGTCATCGACAGCTTCTTCTTCGAATCCTGTCGCGGATCTTTCTCCACCAGCGCCGTCAACCCCATCAGCGCCGTCAGCAACAACACGGTCACAACCGAATAAGAAGTCGTAACTTGTATAAGGCTAAGTAGAAACAGCTCTACCGTCAGTCGCGTGTCGAACGCCCGGTGTGCCACAATCCATCGCAGAAAGCGCGGCGAGTCGTACTCTTCCTGCTGATAGATGTGCAGATAAGTGAGCAGCCGTCGAGAGCAGAAAAAGAGAAACGCCGCGAAAGGAAGAAACCTCATGCGAGCCCCTCCAAAAATTTGCGAATTCTCAGCGCTACTTGATGCCGCCCATCTGAAAGCACGCTCAAATGATTAAAGCCTTCGAGAACCGTCAGTTCCGATCCTGGAATAAGATGATTCAGCCGCTGTCCTATCTCAGGCGGCGTATCGGTATCTTGGGAGCCGTAGATCAGCAGCGTAGGGCAGCGCACCCTGCCGGCTATCTCAGTCAAATCTTCGCCGACAACTCGCACGAACACCGGGCGCAACGCGCCGGCAGATTGGTAATCACTCGAGCCGAACTTCTTTCGCAGCGCATCCAGCTGCCGCCCCTCCTGCGCAAAGTGGCGGGCCGTTTTGTAGGCCGCCCGTCTCAAGCCAATCCGAACTCTTTCGCTGAAGCTGCGCTGCCGACGCAACCCAGCCGACGCGATCAGCACCATGCCGGCCACCAGTTGCGGATGACGTGCCGCCAGCTGCAGACCGACGCGCCCTCCAAAACTATGTCCAATCCAAACCACTCGCGGCTGGGCTAGAGTGTTTAGCCATTCCGCAACCGCATCCGCGTATTCAGCCGTCCCCCACGTAGCGGGAGGATTCGGCGACTTGCCAAAACCGGGAAAGTCAATCAGCGATGAATAGCCAAATGGCTTCAGCGTTTCAGCCAACGGCTCGAGCGCAGCGCCCGATTGTCCCCAGCCATGCCCCCAAACCAGGTGCGAACGCCCCGACTGGGCGGCTCCCACTTCCGTGATGGCCAACTTCGTCCCGTTTGCCACCGTATGCTCTACCTGCATTCATTCTGCTTTGCTACAGTCAAAACGCTCATTATGAAAACGCGAGTGGCTGTCTTTTTCGGCGGCCGTTCTCCCGAACACGACGTCAGCATCGTCACAGGTCTCCAGGCTATGGAGGCGCTCGATCAAGACCGCTTCAGCTCTTTTCCAGTCTACGTTGCCATCGACGGAAAATGGTTCATCGGAGAGGAGCTACGCCGGCGCGGGAACTATCTTCCGCGCGACCCCGCCGCCAAGACGCTCGGAGGCGTCACCTTGGACCTTTGGCCAAACGTTGATGGCAAGGGCCGTCTTCTGCCCACTAAACCGGCTGGCGTTTTCAGTAAGCCCAAGCCGGTCGAGTTCGATGTTGCGTTGCTCGCCTTTCACGGCCTCTATGGCGAGGACGGTCGCATGCAAGGCTTGTTTGAGATTGCAAACGTCCCCTACACCGGAATGCGCCCGCTCGCTTCAAGCGTCTTCATGGACAAGGACATTACCAAGCGAGTTCTCGCGGACACCGGTATCTCTTTACTGCCGTCCGTCATCATCGAGAGACCCACGGGCGGTCTGCTTCCCAGCCCGCAGCAGGTCGAGAGAAGCCTTAATGCTATGAGCTTCCCAGTAATCGTAAAGCCATCTCATCTTGGCTCGAGCATCGGCGTCACGCGAGCTACATCGATGGCTGAACTGCGCGGCGGCTTGTCAGTCATCTTCCGCCTGGACACTCACGCCATTGTCGAACCGTTCGTGGAGAACTTGGTCGAATACAACGTGGCCGTGCGAAGGACCGCCGAGGGAGTCGTGACCTCCGCCATCGAGCGGCCCAAAACCGATCAGGACCTGCTCGACTTTAAAGCTAAATACCTCTCCGGTGGCTCAGGAAGCAAGGGCAGTAAAAGTTCGAAGCAGCCGGGAGCGATCAGCCAGGGCATGTTGTCGCTGACGCGCGAGATCAATCCCGATCTCGATCCGGCGATTGGTTCGAAAGTTCACGAATGGGCAAAGACCTGTTACGCGACTGTTTACGGTACAGGCGCCCCGCGCATTGATTTCCTCTGCAACGGCAAAACCGGTGAACTATGGCTCAACGAGGTGAATCCGTGTCCCGGATCGTTCGGCTACTTTCTGTGGGAAGCTTCTCCGCGGCCTCTGCTTTTCGCTGAGCTGCTGTCCGCGTTAATCGACGAGGCATTCGCTGCTCAGCGCTCCATCCAACTTCCGCCCGATCCGACTCATCCGGACGCGCGGCTGTTCCCTCGCGCCTGATTAAGCAGTTTTCTCAACCGGCATATCGCGATACACGGGCCACAGCCATTCGCGATACGCGGGCACGTGGCCCCGCGCGGCCTTCATATACAGCGCCCGCAGCTTCTGAGTGACCGCCCCGATCTCGCCGTTCCCGACCGGTCGATGATCAATCTGTGTAATCGGGGCAATCTCCACCGCGGTTCCCGTAAAGAAGATCTCATCGCAGATGTACAGCTCGCTACGGTCAATGGACCGCTCAACAACTTCCAGCTTCAGTTCATTAGCGGTAAGCTGCATCACGCAATCGCGCGTAATGCCTTCCAGTATGTTATCGGTCACAGGCGGCGTAATTAATTTGCCCTTGCGAATCACGAAGATGTTGCAAGTTGCGCCTTCTGCGACGTGCCCGTCCTGTGTTAGAAAAATAGCTTCATCGTGGCCGTTGCGCCGCGCTTCATCCCCAGCCAACACGCTATTCACGTAAGCTCCGCAGATCTTCGCGCGTCCCGGAATGGCGTTGTCATCTACACGCCGCCAGGACACCACGCCGGCTTTTAGTCCCTTGGCATTTTCGTAGTAGTTGCCGAATGGCAGCGCGATGATGGCGTAGG
>CAXUCT010000189.1:0-8330 GCA_964249415.1 uncultured Bryobacteraceae bacterium
GGCTTGGGCGGTGCCGGAAGAACGCGACGGTCAGCAGCCCGGATCCGAGCGCCGAGAGCGAGAGCACGAGCAGAGCCGCGGTCATGCTGTGAGTGGCATCACGGATTCTACCGACCATGTAAGGGCTTACATATCCGGCCAAGTTACCTACTGAATTGATCCACGCGATGCCTGCTGTAGCGGCGGTGCCGGAGAGGTAAGCGGTGGGAAGAGACCAGAAATTGGAAGCGGCGGAAACAACGCCCACCACCGCAAACGTGAGAGCCACCAAGCCGAACACGCCTCCCATGCCAGGCAGCGCAGAGAGCGCAAACGCCGCTGCACCGATGAGGGCGGAACCGGCGACGTGCCAACAGCGCTCACCCGTTACGTCGGAATGATGACCGACCCACACCATGACGACGGCGCTGATGCTCCAGGGGATCACCGTGATGAGGCCGATGTGCCAGGCATCTTTGGTGAGAGTGTCTTTAATTATCTGCGGAAGCCAAAACTGGACGCCATAGTTGCCCATGATGATGCCGAAGTAGACCAGGCATAGCAACCAGACTTTGGGACTGCGGAAGGCGTCGGCAAAATTGTGATGGCCGGGCGCGGAGGAGCGCTTTAGGGCATTGTCTTCGCGCAGGCGCTCCAGAAGCAGCGATCTTTCCTCACGCGACAGCCACTTCGCTTTACCGGGATGATCACGGAGGAAGATCATGGCAGCGATTCCGGCCAGTATCGAAGGAATGGCTTCCATGAGATAGAGCCACTGCCAGCCGCGCAAACCTGCAACGGAAGTCATCTTATCGAGAAGCCAGCCGGAGATGGGTCCGCCAATCACGCCCGAGAGAGCCATGGCCGTCATGAAAGCCGAAATCATCTTGGCGCGGTGTTTGCTGGTGTACCAGAAGGTGAGGTAGAGAATTACGCCGGGGAAGAAACCGGATTCGACGATGCCCAGCAAGAAGCGCAGAGCGTAGAACTCGTGTGCAGTCTTGACCAGCATGGTGGCGGCCGAGACAATGCCCCAAACGATCATGATGGGACCGAGCCATAATCTGGCGCCAACCTTTTGGAGGGCCATATTGCAGGGCACTTCGAAGAAGAAGTAGCCAATGAAAAAGATGCCGGCTGCGGCCCCGTAGACCGCATCGCTTATGCCAAGGTCCTGCTGCATCTGTAACTTGGCGAATCCGACGTTCACGCGGTCAATGTATGCGAACACGTAACACAGAAAAAGAAAAGGGATGAGCCGGCGCGTGACGCGGCGATACACGCGTCGTTCAAATTCGGGCGAATAGGCGTGGCCGGATTGATCCATCCGAGGGGACTCGTCGGACTTCGATCATATATCTACGGCCGCGCAGCTTGGGTACCGGCTATTAGAAGCCTTCGTCTTCGAGGAACCGTTCCGCTTCGATAGCGGCCATACAACCGGCACCGGAAGCCGTGATGGCTTGCCGGTAAACCCGGTCCTGTACGTCTCCGGCGTGAAAGACACCGGGGATATTGGTGCGTGCTCCGCCATGAGTCACGATGTAGCCGTCGGGATCAAGATCCAGCTGGCTGGCGAAAGGCCTGGTATTCGGAATGTGCCCAATCGCTACGAAGAAGCCGTCCACGTCACGGTCGTAGACTTCGTGGGTCTTCAGATTGCGCAGCTTCACACCGGTGACTTCGCCCTTTTCGACATCGTAGACGTCATCGACAACGGTATTGGCCAAAATCGTGATCTTGGGGTTACTCTGCGCGCGATCAATCATGATCTTCGAAGCCCGGAATGCATCCGTGCGATGAACCAGCGCGACCTCACTACCTAAGCGGCTTAGGAAGTTGGCCTCTTCCATGGCGGAATCGCCTCCGCCCACCACCATGATCTTTTTACCTTTGAAGAAAAAGCCGTCGCAAGTGGCGCAGGAGCTGACGCCGTGACCGATCAGCTTCTGCTCATTGGGCAGATTCAACCACCGAGCGGAAGCGCCGGTGGCGACGATCAAGGTGTGGGTTTGAACCTTTTCTCCGTCTTCCAATTCGAGAGTGAAGGGGCGGCGCGACAGGTCAGCGTGCGCGACTCTCCCGTGCTGATAGACGGCGCCGAAACGCTGCGCCTGCTGCTTCATGTTTTCGACTAGCCCGGGCCCCATAATTCCTTCCGGGAAACCGGGAAAGTTCTCCACTTCAGTGGTGATGGAGAGTTGTCCGCCGGGCTCATGCCCTTCAAGAACAAGAGGGGCTAAGTTTGCTCGCCCGGTATAGATTGCAGCAGTGTTTCCGGCGCATCCGGAGCCGAGAATCACTACATTGAAAACGCTTGATTGGTCGCTCATCCAAGGAGATAATTCGTGATGTGAAACGCCACCCACGAACCACAGTATGCTAGCGCAAGCATGTAGGAGAACTGGAAAATGGGCCATTTCCAGCCGCCCGTTTCACGCTTGACTACGGCGAGCGTCGAAAAGCACTGCATGGCGAAAGCGAAGAAAACCAGCAGAGAAACCGCGCCCGCCGGACTTAAATCGTGGTGGACCGCCTTTTGCAGACCTTCTGATTGCTCATCACCTTCGATGCCATAGATTGTGCCGAGGGTGCCAACAATTACTTCGCGCACTGCAAGCGAGGTGATCAGGCCGATGCCAATCTTCCAATTGAAGCCGAGCGGCTTAATGGCCGGCTCAATCGATTTGCCTACCATGCCGGCGTAGCTGTTTTCGAGCGGCGGTGTCTTGCCGTTCTCGATCGGAAGGTGCGCCAAGATCCACAACCCGATGGCAACGGCGAGGATCACGGTGCCGGCGCGGCGCAGGAAGACTTTGCCACGGTCGATCAGCCGCAAACTGAGGGAGTGCCAAGTGGGCCAGCGGTACGGCGGCATTTCGAGAACAAAGGAGCTACGACCGCTTTTCAGCACAGTTGATTTCAGCAGACGTGCAATCAACACGGCCGCCAGGAAGCCGAGAACGTACAGGCCCAGCATGGTGGCGGCCGGCAGCGATAAGAATCCGCCGAGGATGTGAATGTTGGGGACAAAAGCGGCGATCACCAGCGCGTAAACGGGCAGGCGCGCCGAGCAGGTCATCAGCGGCGCAATCATGATGGTGGCGGTGCGATCGCGCTTATTTTCAATGACGCGCGTGGCCATGATGGCCGGGACAGCGCAGGCATAAGCGGACAGAAGAGGAATGAACGACTTGCCCTGAAGGCCGATCTTCGCCATGGTGCGATCGGCAATCAGAGCTGCACGGGCGAGATAGCCGGAGTCTTCAAGGATGCCGATGAACAGGAACAGCAGGAGGATCTGCGGGAGAAAGACAATTACCGAGCCAACGCCGCTCCATATGCCGTCGATGAGCAGAGATCGCCAGGGGGTATCGGGAAGAACATGAGTCATCCAGCGCCCCGACCAAAGCACCACTTGCTGTAGCCCGTTCATCAGCGGCTGTGCCCAGGAAAAGATACTCTGGAAGACGGCGATCACGACGGCAAGGAACACCAGCGGGCCAGCAACAGGATGGAGGAAGACGGCATCCAAGCGCCGGGTCCAGAGTGGGGGCGCCGGGGCGCGGTAAGATGCTCGAACGCCGAGATTTGCCGCCCACTGCCGGCACTTTGGCACATCCTGAAGAACGGGCAGTTCGATCTTCGCGGGAGGCGCGTTGAGACGGGCGGCGGTGCCAAGGAGAAACTGCTGAATACGGTTGATTCCCGTGCCTTTAGAAGCGCTGATCAGCGCGACCGGGCAGTTGAGCTCGGCCGAAAGCGCTGCGACGTCAACCTTGCCGCCGCGAACGGCCAAATCGTCGGCCATGTTCAACAGCACTAAAGTAGGCAGGCCGAGACTCAGAATGGGAGCGGCAAGGACCAGGTTCCGGCCTAAGTTGGTGACATCCAGAATCAGAATGACAGCGTCCGGCTTGGGGAAGTCAGGCCGTTCGCCTTTGAGCACGTCATGGGTGACCTGCTCGTCTTCGGCGAGCGGATGGAGGCTGTAGACGCCGGGAAGATCGACCAGGAACACGTCGGGCGCGTCCTTTAGCTTCGCCTTTCCCATGCGGTGTTCGACCGTTACGCCCGGGAAGTTGGCGACCTTCTGCCGCAGACCGGTCAGGCGGTTGAACAGCGTGGATTTACCGGAATTAGGGGGACCCACGATCGCAACGATAATCGGACGGTCGTTGAGAGGGCGCGGCGGCAGGATGGCAGGGTTGGGCAGGAGACCTGCGCGTGGAGCGTCGCCGTGGCAGCTACTCATGACAACACCACTAGATCGGATTCCGGGTCACGGCGTATAAAGAGATGGGCCGCCGTGTCGTCGCGGAGCGCAACTTCAGAACCATCCACGCGAAAGACCCGCGGGCCTCCGCCGGGGGCTCTCTTGCCAGGTACAACCTCATTGCCGGGCAGGAATCCCAACTCCATCAAACGCCGGGCTATATCCTCTGGTAAATCAAGATGATCGAGAATGCAGCGCTGTCCAGTCGGAAGGTCGGCAAGGGTCAGGGCGGCATGGGGGGAGTTGCGCCGGGCAGCCCTTCTCTTCAGGCCCATATAGATGTAAGACCAGTTTAGTACGAGATGCTGGACGGCTACAAGGATTGCCATTTCAGAGCATAAGTTCCGGGCTAAATGGCAGTTTTGTTGGCTCAGGAGGAATAGGTGCTATGATCGACCTGTGCTGCGAGAGCCCTCGGAACATCCGCCAGTTACCGAACGCGAGGCGGGTGGTTCCTACACCCGGAAGGACGTCTGTCGTTTGCTCAAGATTGAGAATCGACAGCTCAAGAGTTGGGAACGCCAACAGCTCATCCCTGAGCTGGCGCAATACCGTTTTTCCGACCTGTTGTTATTAAAGAAGATCATCCGTTTACGGAGCGAGCACGCTCACCCACGGTTGATTAAGCAGGCACTGACTGCCGCGCGCGAGCGCCTGAAAGACCTGCCTCATCAGAGCGCGGACGTTCAGGTATATAAGGAAGGACGGCGGGTTCGCATTCAGATCGGCAAACAAAAGATGGAGCCGCTATCGGGCCAGCTTTTATTTGATTTTGCCGAAGGGGAAATACAAAAGCTGCTGCAGCTGCCCGCGTCGCAAAACAGCGGACACGCTATTGCAGAGAAGCTGAGAAACAAGATTGAGGCGGATCACTGGTTCGAGAAGGGGCTGGAGTTAGAACAACGGGGAGCTCCGTACGAGCAGATTATCGCGGCTTACGAGAAAGCGGCCGAACTGGATCCGCATTCGGCTGGCGCGTTGGTAAATCTAGGAACCGTATTTTTCAACGGCCACGCGTGGGCGGATGCGGAGGAACATTACAAAAAGGCGATTGCGATTGATCCGAATTACGCGCTGGCGCACTTCAATTTGGGCAATCTCTACGATGAGCAGGGCGATGCGACAAACGCGCTGCTGCATTATCAGGATGCGCTGCGGCTTCACCCCAGCTACGCTGACGCGCACTACAATCTTGCGCTGCTGTGCCAGAGCTTGAGAGATGTTTTGGGCGCGATGCGCCACTGGAGAGCATTTTTGAAGTTGGATAGCGGGAGTACGTGGGCGCAGATTGCGCGGCGTGAACTGAGCAAGCTGGAAGCCGCGACCATTGTGCAGGGCAGCAAGCCTGCCGCAGGGAAGTTGCGGCTGGTGAAGAGCGAACGGGTTTGAAGCCGTCGGGGTGTCTTCAGGTAGCAGCGGTGGTACTTGCCGCTGGGTCCGCCAGTCGAATGGGCAGGTTGAAGCAACTAGTTCGCTATGGAGATCGGACGCTGGTTCAGCACTGCGTCAAGCAGGCGATCGAGGCTGGCTTTGGGCCGGTGATTGTGGTGGTAGGGGCGGAAGCGGACGCGGTGCGCGCGGCGGTTGCCGCCCAGCCGGTAGAGATCGCGCAGAATCGGCATTGGCAACTGGGCATGGGTTCTTCGTTAGCGGCCGGTGTTCAACAGCTTCAGGAACTTGCGGGGCAATCGGCGGCTGTCGCGATTCTGTTGGCCGATCAGCCGCTTGTGACGGCGAATCATCTGAAGGAGATGCGACGGCTTCTCTACACGGAGCCCGCGCCGATTGTGGCGGCCGAGTATAACGGCACGCTGGGAGTACCGGCATTATTCAAGCGCGAACTGTTTGCGACTTTGGCTTCGCTGCCTCCTGACGCCGGTGCGCGTCACGTTTTGCGGGATTCGGGCTTCGCGGTCACTGCCTTTCCACTAGCTGAGGCTGCGGTGGATATAGACACGCCGGAAGACTTGGCGGCCCTGAGCGCCCGCGGGACTTCTGCCGGTCCTACTTTCTAGGTTGAGGCGGAGTATTCGGTGTATCGGACGGCGTTTGTTCGCCGAAGGTGACGGTTGATTCCGCGCCGAAGCGCCTGTAATCCGAGTACCGGATTGTGATGCGGATGCGCTGCGGCCAGTCGCGAAAGAAGAGCGTGTCATCGGCATAAGTTTCGCGCGGGAACATCCATTTGCCATCGATCTCATAGCGGATGGTGGTGAAGTGAGGGGTAAGGTTTTGCTCACGCATGGTTTCGATCTGCGGAACTGCTTGACCTTCGCTCTGAACGACGGCAAGGTCGGATTGCCTGACCCAAAGAGTGCCTTCAAAGAAACGCTGCGAGGAGAGAATCTGCTTGGGCCGCACGTACTCCACAAAACATTTGACGCCCAGGATGGTGTCCTCGCCCTTGTAGAGTCCTTCGTAAAGAGAGACCTTGTCGCTGGTCAGCAGAAAGGGTTCGATGTTGCGGATATCGGCGAAATCTTCGGGCGTGAGACGAATGCGAGTCAGGTTGTTGCGAGGGGCTTCGACGACCTGTTCATAGCGGCCGCGCGCGGGCGAAAAGGTGATGTCACGGACCTCATGGTATTGTCCCGTGACGAGGCCCTGAGTGTTGAACTCCTGCACGGTAACGGACTGCCGGTAAGTATAGTTTTCGCGAGCTGCCCCGTTTTCGGTCTCGCGCTCGGCGATCTTCCGCAGCAGGCCGGAAGGGGGATCGGCAGCTCGCAGGCTCGCGCCGGACCAGAGCAAACCCGATGCTACGATGAGGGCGATGTTGCGGACAATGCGCCCATTTTTCATAGCCTTGCTGTGCTCGTGGATGGCATTGTTCACAGCAGCGATGTTCCTTTCAAAGGGGCATCCTCAGTCCCATTGGATCATGACGGCGGCGCTGCCTGCATTCGCCATTGAAGCGATTTTTTATTTGGGATCGGGCTTCGGCGCGACACGTGCCTGGCTAGCGGGCATCCCCTCACGGCGAGCACAAGCAGGCTTCTTATGGGTAAGCGCGTTGTTGCCTTATCTGGTCTACAGTTTTGCCAGCGGGACGTTTGTGCCGGGTGCTTTTTATCTGCTGGCCGCGCTGACGGCTGTGCTTGCCTTCTGGCATGCCCTGTTGCCGTGGCGGTTAGCTTATGACGCCGGTTTTCTGGTTATCGCCGCAGCATTGGCGCTGCTGCCTGTATTCGGGCGCATCTATCTTACACCAAGCCTCACACCGGACCGGCACATCCGTGTTGAATATCTGGGACATTTAATGTGGATACGCCTGGGAGTGACCGCGCTACTGGTATTGCGCGAGTGGGATCCGGGCGTATTCGGCTTCTGGCCGCGAGCGCGCGAATGGAAGGCGGGGTTGCTTTATTATGCCGCCGTGCTGATCCCTGTTCTTGTGCTGGCGCTGTGGCTACACGATGTGCGCTTCGAGCCTCTGCACGGAGCATGGTGGCGAATTGCCGGAGTGGCGATCGGAACGTTTTTCGGTATTTTGTGGGTGGTGGCGTTCGGGGAAGAGCTGTTATTTCGCGGCGTGGTGGAACGCGCGCTGCTGGATCACTGGCGCTCGCCAGCGGCCGCAGTCGCCCTTTCGGCTGTGCTCTACGGCAGCGCGCATTTGTGGTTTCACAAGTTTCCCGACTGGCGGCGCGCTTCCGTTGCCGCGCTGTTGGGGGTTGGCTGCGGAATTGCATATTGGCGAACCGGAGGCGTTCGCGCGCCGATGGTCACTCATGCGCTCGTAGTGACGACTTGGCGTGTGTTTTTCAAGTAGATCAGAGCCCGTACTACTTGCTGAATTAGCAAGGCTGTTGAAACGCCGTGCTCGCAGCTCGTGGCGCATCTCGCCGGGGAAATGACTTCTCTTGTGATTTTTCCCACCCTCATGCGAATAACAGTCTAGAGCAGGAATTTACCGTGCTGCGAGAGGGGGCGAATGGAACAAAACGAGCGTCAGCTACAGTTTCAGAGCCGAGTGGATGAACACCGTAAGATCCTCTACAAAGTTTGCCGACTCTACTGCTCTAACACCAATGATCGGGAGGATTTAGGGCAGGAGATTCTGGTCCAACTGTGG
>CAXUCT010000190.1:0-2026 GCA_964249415.1 uncultured Bryobacteraceae bacterium
GTTCTTTGCCGTATCGCCGCCGCCGAGCCAAGTGTGGTCGTCCGCCAGTCCGACGCGTAAATCCGTATCGGGCCCGCGGAAATGGATGGCCTCGAAACGCTTCCCGTTTAAATAGCGGACTCGTTGCTGTAGTTGCGTGGCGTGGCTCTTCCAGGCAGAGATCGGATCCGGCGTGTCGACGCGCGTGGAAGCAAAAATCGCGTCCCACAGATGCGCGAGGGCCACGTCCTCGGGTTCGTTTGGAAAAACCAGCCGCGCCCATGCTGGTGTAGCGCAGGCCACAATCGTCCAATTGATCTCATGACGTGTAATCAACTCCAGCGCGGCACGGCTCGCTTTTGAAGCGGCGAGATTAGCACGCGAGACTTTGGCCGGATCCTCGCGAGCCAGCAGCGCAGGGTTCCCACCGGTAATTGCCAGCCGTGCCGCGCCGCTGCGATAGGCTGCCGCGACACCGTCCTGAAGCCACTGCGCCGCCCGGTCAAAGCTTTCGTTCGGCGCGTGATGGAAACGCATCAACGTCGCCTCTTCATCCGTGAACAGAGTGGTGACGAGCGACGCCCCAGCCTTATACGCATGCTCCGTTATGCGGCGTGCCAGCGGCACGGCCTCAAGCGGGGCAGTCATGACCAACTCTTGCCCGTGCGCGAGACCGAGTCCTACCCGGACTGCTACTTCGGCCAAGCGGTCCAGCTTTTCTTCGTGCGCTGCTCGACTATCGGGAGTGCTGACCGCCGTTGCCATTCCGCTTTCCGCTATGTCGCGAATGTCCATATAGGTCCTCACGGCCATTATCCTTTGCGACCGATGCCTTGGTGCAGCGCAGCACCGATCTGAGCAACACGGTGACCCTTTTCAAAAATAAACCTTCCTCAACTAATTCAGGAGTTTAGCCGATTAACTCAGCATTGAAGCGCTTCCTTTGCGGCTATTTTTCGTGCGAAAGGAGATCGAAATGCCGACTTCGAGTGTGTGTCCCTTTTTGGATTTCTTCATGCTTTTCTGGCTCTAGGGAGTCTTCATAAAAACTGCAATTAGTACTTTTACTAGGTTTCGGTCGGGGTTTAATCCCTGGTAATCTTACTCACGAAGGAGAAAGAAAAATGCCGACGTCTAATATGAGTCCCTTGTTCTTTTTTTTTCACACTTTTCTGGTTCTAAATGGGTGATACAGTACTCCTACAATTTTCTCGAGGAGTACATCACGCCAACTCCGAGGCAGGCCAGACAATCACTCGCTGCGTGGTTGCTCTCGGCTCTACAATACTGATCGCGCTAGCTTGCGTGCAATCTGGTCTGTCCGGTGCTACTCAGGTCGAGCAACATCTTCCCGTTGTCGACCAAATTAATCAGTTGATCGCCGCAGGCAAGAAACTGATCAATACCGGCAACTACGCCGATGCCCTTAAGATCGAGTCACGCGCTGCTGAAGAAGCCCGGGATGCTGGCAAGACCGATCTAGAGGCAAAGGCATGGTTAGCGGTTAGCCACTGCCAAATCCAACTTGGTTACTTACGAGACGGGCTGCGTTCCGCCGAGAACAGCTACAAACTCGCCATTCAAGCTGGTAACAAGACCTGGGCGGGAGGAGCAGCCGACAATCTCGCTAGCGTTTATAGGGCGCTTGGTGAATATTCTCTGGCAGAGAGAGAGGGCGAAGAAGCGCTGAGACTTTTGCAGGATAGCCCCAGGAAAGACTTCCTCGCATTCAGTTTGTTCCACTTGGCCGACTTGGATTTAGAACAGGGCAGATTTCAACAAGGAATTGCGCTTTTCGACCGTGCTATCCGCGCCGCCAAAGAGGCGCAAATGCCGCAGTTAGAAGCCTTAGTTCGGGATGTCTGCGGGTTTGCGCTGCTAAAAGCCGGCAATCTTCCAGAGGCTGAAAAGGCGCTGAACCAGGCACAAGCTGTTCAAGAACACGGCAAAGAGAATGTTTATTTCTCTGTGATTCTAGGACACCGCTCGGAGTTGGAGTTTAGAAAAGGGAATTACACCGAAGCATTACGGCTAAATGACCAAGCAT
>CAXUCT010000190.1:2036-2306 GCA_964249415.1 uncultured Bryobacteraceae bacterium
CAGTCTGATGTTCGCCAACGTGCCGGCATACTATTTCGTTCACGTTCGCGGCCAGATTCTGTTAGCGCTCAACGAAAGGTCCAAAGCCCTCTCCCAATTTCGCCGGGCTGTGGATCTGGCAAACTCCTGGCGGGAAGCGACTGTTCCCGGAGATTCTACCAACACTCAAACGGTCGTTTATCTCAATGAGGTTTACCAAGACTATGCTCAACTGGCCGCTGAGTTGTCCCTCGAACGCCACGACCCGGCGTTATCGCGACAGGCTATGGA
>CAXUCT010000190.1:2316-6443 GCA_964249415.1 uncultured Bryobacteraceae bacterium
GGCTATGGAGGCGCTGGCTCAAAATCGCGCTGCCAGTCTGCGCGAACAGTTGACCGCCGTCTTAGTCCGGGATCCGCGCTTTGGCGATCAATATTTTAAATTGCTTTCCGACTTACAGACGGCGCAAGCACGCGTTACTTTGGGAGGAAATTCCCTTCAAGATGAAGTGAAACTCCGCTCAATTCGTCTAGAATTAAGTGAGCTTGAGGACCGATCTCTCACCCCATCAACAAAAAAAGAGAAATATCCTTTCCAGAATTCACTTAAGGGTATTCAGGCTAGGCTACACCCTAGTGAGGTGCTGCTCAGCTTTTGCCTGGGTAGGACCAGATCCTTTTTGTGGGCTGTCACTGTGGACGACGTAGAACTGCATGAGCTTCCTAACGATGTCGAGATTGAACAGCGCGCCAGGCATTTCGCTGACGCGTTACAGAGCGGCAAAAACGGAGACTCTGCAGCATTAGCGCTGAGCCATACATTGTTCGGCCAACTAAGCCCAGGGGCGTGGCGAAAGCACGATTGGCTTATTACGGAAGACGGAGCTTTCGCCGGCCAAATTCCGTACGCTGCCCTGCAGGACATCAGCGTTGCAGGCGTTAAAGAACCCCTAGCCGCTCATCACAGTCTCCGCTCATTGCCCAGTGAGCTCCTCCTACTGATCCCCGACAAAGCGAAACCACAGCGGCGCTTTATAGGCATCGCCGATCCTATCTACAATCTGGCCGACTCGCGCCGTCGACAAAAAGTGCATTATGTGCCAGCGGGAAACACGCAAACTCAACCAACGACGCTGGGGAGGCTGGCCGGCAGCGACCGGGAAGTAAAGGCTGCCGCCAAGCTGAGTAGCATGCCGGAAACGCAGATTTTAGCTGGGAGCGACGCCACAGGTGCGACGCTTCGAAAGGCGCTCGAAAAAGTACCGGAGATGCTACACTTTGCCGTGCATGTGGTCAGCCCTGAGGGAAAGCCCCAGGAGGCTGCGTTAGCATTAAGTCTGACCAACGACAACATGCCGGAATTGTTAACGCGAGAAACCGTCGCGGCCTACCGGGTTCCTGGAAGCCTGGTGGTTCTGAGCGGCTGTTCCTCGGGGCAAGGAAAGGCGCTTCCTAGTGCTGGACTCATTGGGCTCGGCCGGGCTTGGCTGCTGGCCGGAGCTTCGGCTGTGGTGGTTAGCTCATGGCCTATTCCGGACGATTCCGGCGAATTCTTTTCGTCTTTTTACGGCCATCTTCAACGGACCGTATCCGGTTCTCTCGCCCAGCGAGCAGCAACCGCTTTAGAAGCAGCACAGCTAGACATGCAGCGCAGCGGCGGGTATCGCACTTCGCCCTCCTTTTGGGCTGCATATTCCATCCTTTCCAAGGAGTGACTTTGTCAATGACGGCAACTCCCCCGAAGCCGCAAATGGCGCCGGCCGCAGAAGACAATCAACCGACGGATGATGCCAAGGAAAAGGCCAACAAAACTTCACTCTCGCCGATAGAGTGGAGCGCTCTCGTCGATCAAATTAAGGCCGGGCAAGATGCCGGCATGGAACATTTATACAAATTATTCAGCCGCGGAATACGGTACTACTTATGCCGCCAGTTGGGTCCTCAGGAATTAGAAGATAAAGTACACGACACGTTTTTAATTGTAGTGAACGCGATTAAGCGAGGAGACCTGCGGGAGCCGGAGCGGCTGATGGGCTTCGTGAGAACGGTCGTGCGCCGTCAAGTAGCTGCCTACATTGAGCATGCTGTCCATACGCGCCGCGAACAGGCGGATCTCGAAACTGGAGTCTCGGTTGCGGACCGTAAGGAAAATCCTGAGCAGGAAGCGATGATCCGGCAAAAGGCGGAACTCATGAGAAGTGCTCTTGCCGCCCTGTCCCAGCGGGATCGCGATATTTTGGTGCGCTTCTATTTACAGGAGCAGCCACAGGAGCAAATTTGCCGCGAAATGTCGCTGACGGAAACCCAATTCCGCCTTCTTAAATCGCGGGCAAAGGCGAAGTTCGGAGAAGTCGGTAGGAAGAAACTGACTGCTAGCGGAATTTTCTCAGTCTTTTTGAGAGCACAAGCCGGTTAGCGCCACCCTAATAACGGAGTCTGCGGAGTGTTGGTCCGCCAATTTTTCTTATGATCAGTTCGTATCTCGACCATCCTTCAGAGGAAGCGCTGGAACGTTTCCTTTTACATCATGCTCAGGAGGACGAACTCGACCGAGTGGAAACTCACATCCTTGCCTGCGACACCTGCGTCGCGCGTCTAGAGCAATTGGAATTCCAAATAGCAGCGGTTAAGCTTGCTTTGCACGAGCTATCGCAGCAACCGAGGACGGAACACGTCGCCGAGAAACGCTCCCGTACGGATTGGTTCACGCTTCGCACCTTGTCCTGGGCGGGCGCGGCAGCTGTGTTTGCGGTCGCCATTGCCCTAACCCCCCCTTTATTAACTCACGCAGTTCCGGCTGCCGATGTGACGCTTTCCTCGAATCGCGGCTCGGAAGTTGCACCCGTGCCCCAAGGCCGTCCTTTGCACCTGCGCCTGAACGCCGAAAGCGTGGCAAATGGGCCTGTCGAGGTCTCCTTGGTCAGCGCCTACGGCTCGGAGATCTGGAAAGGTAACGCACTGGCGCGGAATGATCGGGTGGAAGTCACGATTCCTAAGCTCGACAAATCCGGCTTTCATTTTCTACGGCTCTACTCACGCAGCGCCGATAATAGGCGCGGCGATCTGCTGCGCGAGTTCTCTTTTACAGTGAAATAGCAGCTAGAACACGCGCCGGTGCAGGCGATCAATGGTGAATTTCGCCGTGTCGGCGACCGCCATGACGGCCATCACGCCTGCCTGAACCGGATCCGTGACCACGAGGTCGCACGCATCGGGCACGCCCCCTGCCATATTTAGGCTGATCACCAGCAGACCTTCGCTACGCACCTCTCGGACCGCCGTTTCGATTTCGCCTCCCATCAGAGAGCCTGCCAGCACAAGAGCCCTAACGCGCGGCAGCCGCCGCACTGCCCTTACCGCGATGGCAAGCGTGTGCTCACCGACAAGTGGTATGGTGTCGATCGAGATGTGCTCCCCGCGGATGTTATGCCGATCCGCTTCTGAAATTGCGCCTAAGGCGACCTGCCCTACCTGCGCTCCTCCTCCCATGATGATGACGCGCTTGCCGTAAATCTTAAGCAGAGATTCTACTTGTGAAGCCGAGCGGACTATCTCCATTTGCCGGAGATCCTCAATCAAGGCGTCGCGCGAACCGGGAAGATCCAGTTCAAAGTAGATGCGGCTCTGGTGCGGCTGCTCTTCCACGATGGAGATGGAACGAATGTCCCCGCCATGGCGCAGAATGACACCGCTCAGTTGGTGCAGCACGCCGGGCGCGCTAGCCGTCACAACAACAAGCCCCAGCTTGCCGTTGGCGGACTCACTCAGACCGTCACCTCATACTTCTTCAGCAACTCACCCCAAACACCCCGCGCCTTGAGCAGCAGTTCGATCACCTCGCGCACGGCGCCCGACCCTCCTACGGCCTCCGTGACGGCCGAGGCAGATTCTTTGACCTCCGCGCGGGCATTGGCGGTTGCGAAAGAAAGGCCCACGCGTCGCATGATCACCACGTCCGTAAGATCGTCTCCCATGTACGCCACTTGGTCGCGAGTGACTTTTGCCTCCGCCAGGATCTGTTCAAATAGCGGGATCTTTTCGATGTGGCCTTGGAAGACCCAGGTCATATCGACCTGCCGCGCCCGTTCCGCGGTAGCGGGAGAATCGCGCCCGCTAATCACCCCAGTTTGCACGCCGTACCAGCGAAGCCATCTCAGCGCAATGCCATCCTGCGAATCAAAAGCTTTCGTTTCCGTGGTGTTCCCCTGGCCGTCGGGCACAAAAAGAAGTTTCCCGTCTGTAAGCACGCCGTCAACATCCATCAGCAGAACTTTGATATCGGAGGCGATGCGGTGCAGCTTTTCTTCCGTCAGTGGAGGGTTGAGGTGCATGAGCTAAGGAAGGCCTAGAATGTAGGGATTGGACGAAAATTTAGTCGACCAAGTGGCCCGCATCATCCCTCGTTATAACATGCTATCTGCTGGTGATACGGTCGGAGTCGCGGTATCGGGCGGTGCTGATTCCGTTGTG
>CAXUCT010000190.1:6453-8318 GCA_964249415.1 uncultured Bryobacteraceae bacterium
TGCTTTTGCACATTCTTCATCGGCTTTCCGCCGCGCTTGGGATCGGCCTGGTGGTCCTTCATGTCAACCACGCGCTCAGAGGGTGCGAGTCGGACGGCGACGAAGCGTTTGTACGTGAACTCGCCGACTCGATGACACTCCAGTGTCTGGTACAGCGGGCGGAAGTGGGGCCGGGCAACCAGGAGCAAGAGGCCCGCTTGGCGCGGCGAGCGTTCTTCCTGCGCAGCATGCAGGACCGGCACCTGAGGCGTGTAGCTGTCGGACATACGAAAAGCGATCAGGCGGAGACGGTGCTCTTCCGGCTTCTCCGCGGCACCGGACTGTCTGGGCTGGCGGGGATACGATGGACCACGCGGGAGGGGCTCATTCGCCCGTTACTGGCTACCAGCCGCGTCGAAGCTCGGCGCTGGGCGCAGGAGGAAGGTATTACGTGGCGGGAAGATTCGTCGAATGCGGCGCTTGATTTCGCACGCAATCGCCTGCGAAACCAAGCCATTCCCTTGCTTGCCGCCCACTTTAACGCGAATCTTGAAGGCGTGCTGGCGGCCTCAGCAGGCTTGGCACAGGACGAAGAAGACTATTGGTCTCAACAAATTGAACCGCTATACCGGAACATTACCAAACGAACTGAATTGGGTTCGATTTTGCAAGTTCCGGCGCTTGCCGCATTCCGCGTGGCCGTGCAGCGTCGCGTGCTGCGCCGGGCACTGTCTGAGGTGCGAGGCGATCTCCGTTCCATCGACATAGATCACGTGGAGGCGATTCGGAGGATCTGCTTGAGTTCCCACGGGCATGATCGAGTGATGGTGCCCGGAGTGGACGCCCTGCGCTCCTTTGACAGCCTGCTTTTGGCGTTGCCTGGAGAGTTGCAGTCACAGTCACGGCACTACCGTATAGAGCTAAAGGAGGGCGAGCCGCGCCAGCTACCGTTTGAAGCCGGATGGATCTGCATTGAAAAGACCGGCGTTGGCAGAGTAAAGCTGGAAACTCAAAATTGTGCTAATTTCAAGGAAGATTGGCAGTTGGCAGCCGAAGTTGCCGATGCGCCTCTCGCGGTCCGCAACTGGGAGCCTGGCGATCAGTTAGAACGACCGGGACACCGGCGAGAGAAGATTAAGACCTTGTTTCAGGAACAACGGGTCTTGTTGTGGGAGCGTCGACATTGGCCAGTAGTGGTTGCTCGGGACGAGATTGTTTGGGTTCGCGAGTTCGGTCCGGATGCCCGCTTCCTGGTGCTGGATGAGCGTACTCCTCGAATACGTATTACCTACCGAAAAGCCGGCGGATGAATCGAAAGCCGCTCAATTGACGTCTTTATATATGAGGTTGCAGTGGGCGCTCGCGCCCTGGGCTGGCGGCACGAGCCAGTAAAAGGTGAGTTCATGAGTTCAAACGTAAAAACCGCGGTATTTTGGGTGGTTATCATATGCGCGGTAGTGCTGGTTTACATGGCCGTTAAGACCGGTCGAGGCCCTACGCCGCAGAATCTGAATGCTTCCCAGTTCGTAGCGGCAATTCAAGACGGCAAGGTCAAAGAAGCGAATATTACGGGCACAGATGTTCAAGGAACCCTGATGGACGGCCGGCCATTCCACACGGTTATTCCTCCGAACTATCCAGATATCTATAAGTTGATGCAGGAGAAGAACACCACCTATAGCTGGAAAGATTCGACGGGCAGCGGGTGGGTAAGCATGTTGTTCAATGCCGTGCCCATTTTGATTCTGCTGGGGTTGTGGATTTTCATGATGCGCCAGATGCAGAGCGGGGGCAACAAAGCGCTGAGCTTTGGCAAGAGCCGGGCGCGCTTCACTCCTCGCAGCAGAAGAAAGTCACATTCAAAGACGTAGCTGGCGTGGAAGAGG
>CAXUCT010000191.1:0-4715 GCA_964249415.1 uncultured Bryobacteraceae bacterium
TCACAAGACTGATGATGTGGAAGGGCGTAGCCCCGATAGCCATGCGCACGCCCATCTCGCGCGTTTGTTGACTGACGAGAAAGGCCATTACGCCGCCTAAACCAACCGCTGCCAGCGCCAGGCCAAAGGCTGCAAACAATCCGACAAGCATCGTGAGGAAGCGCGGGCGGTCCGCCTGTTGATGCAGCCGATCCCGGAATGTCTCGATGACGACCGCGAGCCGCGGATCAAGCGAGGCGATTTGCGCGCGCATCCATTGGGCGAGTGTGTCGGGAGGAACCGAGCTTTCTACCAGTGCTACGCCATGAGAGCCCAGGCCGGCGTCAGGAGAGCCTTTACGCGCCAGATAGTACTCTGGCTCGGGGGCGTTCTCGAGCCCATTGTTTTTTACATCGCCCGCAATTCCAACAACCGTCAGCGGCGGAGTTCCGGGCGCGAGAACAATCTGTTGCCCGAGCGCATTCCCGTTGCCGAAGATGCTGCGTGCCAACTTAGCGCTAAGCACGATGGCACTTTGTGACTTCGAGCGGTCCGCCTCATTCAGCGCGCGGCCTCGAAGAATCGGAATGTGTAGGATGCGGAAGTAACTCGAAGAGACCCGACGGAAAAAGACCGTGCCCCCCGCGCTCGCGAGCGCTGGCTTGCCGGGGACGGCCATGGTCGATAAAGGACGGGAGTGAATCCATCCTCCAGGCGGCACCGAGTCGCTGAGTGCGGAAGCAGTGACGCCGGGGATCTGCGCGAGCTCCCTCTCGAGCTGGTTGTAAAAAAGAGCCAGCTTTTCCGGTGTGCTGTAAGTGTGATGGCTGAGTTCGAACGAGGCGGTGAGCGTTTCGGCCGGCTGAAGGCCCAGCGCTTGATGTCCCAGCGCCAGAAAGCTGCGCAGGAAGAGAGAAGCGCCCGTTAGGAGAACCAGCGAGATGGCAATTTGCAGGCCAACGAGGAGATGACGAAGTAGTGGACGTCCCCCGCCGATGACGCGCGAGCCGCTGAGCGCTTCCGGACGCGGGCGCTGGAGAGCAGGTGCGAGTCCGGAAAGTGCCGCGGCGATCACCGAAACAGCCGCCGCGAAGAAAAGTACCCGGCCGTTGAGCGCGGCCTGATGGAGATGAAGCATGCCTTCCGGCGCGCGAATCACCAGGACGCCGAGAAGGATACGAGCCAATAAGCAGCCCGCGATGGCGCCCGCGAAAGCGAGGACGAGACTTTCGGTCAGAGCGTGACGGACTAGGCGGGAGCGCCTGGCGCCGAGCGCGGCTCGCATAGCCCACTCGCGATGCGTAGCGGCAGAGCGGGCCAGCAGCAGATTCGCTACATTCGCGCAGGCAATTAGCAATAGCGCGAGCACGGCGCCCAACAGCAGCCAGGACGCGACCCGAACATTCGAGAATTGCCGGTCGCGGAGCGAGCGCATGGTGAGATGGACCTCTTTTCGCAGAGGCGGCGGGACGTCGGTGCGGAGCGTGTCTTCAAAAAGGGGCTGGAGCTGATGGCGAGCTGCTTGGATCGAGACGCTGTTCTTCAATCGGCCAAATGCACGTAAGAACCGCATGTCTCCCCGCGCTTCCGCCGTGGCGTCCAGCTGTTGCGGAAGGAGAACATCGGCAGCGCCCAGTGTCGGCAGTTCAAAGTCCTTCGGCAGGACTCCCACAATGCGCGTCGGCTGATCATCAAGCGTAACGGTGTGGTTAAGAAGGCTGCGGTTCGCGCCGAAATGAGATTTCCAAAGACCGTATGACAGCAGAGCCACTCGCGGGCCGTGTGGCCGGTCCTCCTCTCGCGTGAAATCGCGGCCCGCAATCACCTTCAAGCCCAGCGTCGCCAGGAAATTTGCTTCCACTGGCACGCATCGCACGCGAATCGGATTCGCATCGCCCAGATCCCCCTCCAGCCAAGGCGAGAACGACGTAACGGAATCAAAGGGATTCAGATTCGGCTTCCAACGTAGGTAGCTGATGCCCAGCATGAATTCGCTATCGTCAATCGGTCCTGTGATGCCCCAGGAAACCAGGCGATCGGGGGCCGCGTAGGGCAGACTTCGAAATAGCAGCGGATCCACGACGCTGAATACGGCAGTGGATGTGCCAATTCCAATGGCGAGCGTCACGATAACGAGAGCAGTGAACAGCGGTCGCCGGCGGAAGGCTCGCCAGGTATGACGGAGGTCGTCGGAGACGGAGTCTAGCCAGGCGCGGGCGGGAGCGGTGGTTGCTTGCACAGTAGAATTCTACATAGATGAGCTCTTCGATGCAACCATAGAGCCTGTCCAACGTCACCCGCGTCCCGCCAGTCACGCCCGCTCGAAAAATCCACCAAACTTCCAACCCGCTTCTGCCTCAATGACTTACGTCAAATCACTCGAACCGCCGGCATCCAACCGGCTTCGGAGGCGGTCAATATTCCTTCAGAAAGAAAGTACCGGATAAGGTGCCAACCCTTGTGCGGCATTTTCAACCACCAATCCACTTCTCGAAGGAGCTCTCCAATGTCGACCCCACTGCAAATCGCCGCTAACCAGGAGAACGCAAAGAAATCTTCCGGACCCCGCACGGAAGCGGGCAAAGCCATCTCGGCGCTCAATAACTTCCGCCACGGCTTCAACGGCGCCTTCAGCATTCTCCCTTGGGAAGACGAGGATCAATACGATCTGCTCTACGGTGGCCTGCTCGACGATCACCGCCCTTCCAACACCACCGAACGCCTGCTCGTCAAAACCATGGCCCAGTCCTATTGGCTTCGCGAGCGCGCCCTGACCCTCCAGCACATGTGTTTCAACCGCGAGATCCCCATGTGCGATGCCAACTGCGAAAAACAGCTGGCCCTCTATCTCCGCTACCAAACCACCCACGACCGCGCCTTCAACAAAGCTCTCGACCAGCTCGGAAAGCTAAGAGCCGAAAAGAGAAAGCAGGAAATTGGGTTCGAATCGCAGGAGCGTAAAAAGGCCGAGGGACAAGCCGCCGCCACCCGCCGCGAAGCCCAGGAAAAACGTCGCGAAGCCGCCGAACACCGCGCTCAGGAGCTCCATCAAGCCCGCGTTTGGCTCACCGAGACCCAAAGGCAGCGCCACGAAACCGAAATCGTCATCGCAAAAGCTCTAAAAATGCCCCGCGCCGAGCATTCCGATCTCGCGGAAGCCGCTTAGGCCGCCCACATGTTCCCCGACATGCCAGACCGGCACCCGATCTGCGCCTTATGAGAACGCTGTTGGTCGCGCTCACTGCCGATCAACTTTGTATATACATTGCGCTACCATAGCTATGTGGACATCTCGGGGTTCGAGTGGGACGAGGACAACATCTCCCACGTCGAGCGGCATGATTTTACACCCGAAGAGATAGAAGAAGTTTTTTCGAACAAACATAAAATTAGGCGTACGCGTCAAAAGCTATATATCGCATTAGGTGAAACTCTGGATGGGCGTTTGGCTTTTATAGCTTTTCGCCTGCGAAGTAGAGGCGTGGTTCGGGTAGTTACGGCACGCGATATGGAAGGCAAGGAGCGGCGGTTGTTCCGCCGAAAGTAGCTGGAAACATGAGTAAAAAGCTTCCTTCCGCGAAAATACCTCTTCCCAAGTTCCGCTCCGACAAAGAGGCTGCCGAATATTTTGAAACGCACTCGGTGGCGGATGTGTGGGATCAATTACCTGCAAGCCCAGCATCTAAGTTGTCCGCGGCTTTGGCAAAATCGATTCGGGGGCGCCAAGAAGTTGCGAAGCGTCCGATTTCGATTCGTTTGATTCCAGATCAAATTGCAGCAGCTAAAAAAATTGCGGCCGCGAAGTCGGTCGGCTACCAGACGCAGTTGCGGATGTGGATTGCTGAGGGGATTCGGCGGGAAGGTAAACAGCGCTAGCCTGTTACGCGGAAATCTTCGGTTAGCCGCGTGCCTTGTACTTGGCACGCCGATTCTTGTTCTTTTACTCACCCATCTTTGATATGATCGCAGCGCTTAGTTCCGGGCCGTTACCGGACAATTTTTTAGCTAGGGGCTCTACGTTGAAACCAATCGCGCGCGCGTCGCACTTGCTGCTCTTCCCGCTTGCACTTATGCTGTTGGCCGCGGTCACAGTTCCCGCCGTCGCTCAGATACCGGCAAATCACATTCGCATTCACTACCATCGGCCGGATGGCAATTACAGCGGCTGGACCGTTTATGCCTACGACGACACGACCGAGAATACAGGTAATTACCCCGGCGGTCCCGTCCAGGTAACTGGAACCGACAGCTATGGCGCTTACTTCGACGTGGGTGTGATTGCAAATCCTCAGGTGGTGGGCCTCATCATTCATAATCCGACGGCTGCGGGGGGTGATAAAAAAGATCCTGGCCCTAACACATTCGTCGATCCTTCCGCGGAAGGGAATGAGTATTGGGCGGTCTCCGGTATAGCAAAGCTCTACACCAGTGCGCCGAACCTCGCGAACGTAACCGCTCTGCTGCCCGGTTATGCGCGAATTCATTATTATCGGCCAGATGGGAACTATGCCAATTGGTCTGTTTATGCCTATGCCGATACCGAAGAACCGACAGCAGACTACTTTGACGGACCGACCCCGCAAACCGGATCGGATTCCTACGGCGCGTATTACGACATCAAGTTAACCGCGACTCCGGCCCATCTGGGATTCATCGTTCACAATATTGCGACCAACACGAAGGACCCCGGCCCGGATATGTCATTAACCACATTGTCCGGGGATCAGGGTCAAGCC
>CAXUCT010000191.1:4725-8304 GCA_964249415.1 uncultured Bryobacteraceae bacterium
GCGCGATTCAACCGTGTTTCTAACCGAACCCACTCCAGGCCAACTCGCCGCTGCGGGATTCTTTTCGCGTCACGGGTTCTGGATAGACCGGACCACGATCGCCATTCCAGCGGCAGGCTTGCATACCGGCTCGAATTACTCGCTTTTATATTCGCTGAGCGTCGGCTTAACAATCACAAGCACGGGAGCAATCAGCGGTGGCACTGCCATTGCCCTGACGCCCGCCTCAAGCGGATTTACTTCAGCCGAAGCCGCGCGCTTTCCCCAACTGGCGGGTTATGCAGTGTTTCATCTGTCAGGCTCCGTGCAGGTCAGCACGCTTGAGAAGGTGTTAACCGGACAGTTTTTGGTTACAGGAACGGATTCCACCGGCAACCTGACTTACGTAACGGGCGTGCAAGATGCTGGCGTTCTGGACGACTTGTTCTATTACCCGGGACAGCTTGGAGCTGTCTTTTCAAACGGACAGTTGTCGGTCAATGTTTGGGCGCCCACCGCGCAATCAGTGAAATTGCTGCTCTACACGCACGCCAGCGATACCACTCCTGCGCAAACCGTACCCATGACGGCGGTAAATGGCGTCTGGACAGCGGCAGGACAAAGTTCCTGGAAGGGCCAATACTACCTGTATGACATCGTCGTCTATGTACCGAGCCTGCAGAAGATCGTCGAAAACTTCGTCAGTGATCCCTACTCTGTTGATCTTGCTCTGAACGGCGCGAAGACGCGCATCACGGACTTGGCGGACGAGTCCACTAAGCCCGCAGCTTGGGATGCAAGCTCGTCGCCCTATCTCAACTTCAAGAATGATCTTTCCCTTTACGAACTGCACGTCCGGGATTTCAGCACTGCTGACTTGAGTGTCCCCGAGCAATATCGAGGGACTTACCTCGCGTTTACCGACCCCAGCACCTACGGCATGACTCATCTGCAACGGCTGGCAAAAGCGGGTTTGAAAGCTGTCCACCTGCTGCCGACATTTCACATCGGAAGCGTCAACGAAGATAGGTCCACCTGGACAAATCCCACGGGCTTGTCGCCGAATCCACCCGATGGAACCACCCAACAGGCTGCAGTGTCTGCGGTTCAAGGGACTGACGATTACAACTGGGGCTACGATCCGGTGCACTATTTTGCTCCGAACGGAGGCTACGCCTTTAATCCAGATAACCGCGTTATGGAATACAGGCAAATGGTTTTGGGATTGCACGACGCCGGGCTGCGAGTGGTGCAGTATGTAGTCTTCAACCATACTTACGCGAACGGGGAGACTACCTATTCCGTGCTGGATCAAGTTGTTCCCGGTTATTACCAACGTTTAGACGCGAGTGGAACTGTGGAGTCCGGCAGTTGCTGCTCTGATACGGCCAGCGAACATCGCATGATGGAAAAGTTGATGATTGATGCGGTGGTTCTGAATGCCCGGCAGTACAAAATCGACGGCTTCCGCTTCGACACCAGGAGTCTCCATTTTGGCTACAATATGCAACACATCCAGCAAGCGCTGGAGCAACTTACTCTCGCCAATGATGGGGTTGACGGCTCAAAGATCTATATCTATGGCGAGGGATTCCTAAACTCCGAGACCGCTCCGCTGGGTGTGAATGCTACACAGGAAAACCTATACGGTACCGGCATCGGCACGTTCAATGACAGGATTCGCGATGGTATTCGTGGCGGCAGTTCATTTGTAAGTGCCACGCAACGGGAGCAGGGTTTCGCTACCGGTCTCTTCACTGACCCCAGCCTCTACACCACAGCTACCGTAGGCCAGAGTCTCTCTACCCAGCAAACCCAACTTAACTTGGAAGCGGATTGGATTCGCATTGGTCTCGCCGGTAATCTTCGCGACTTCACGTTTGTGGACAGCACTGGTAGCGCGGTGAAAGCAAACCAAGTTCTCTATTTTGGGCAGCCTGCAGGCTACGCGGCCAGCCCGCTCGAAGCCGTAAACTACTGCTCGGTTCACGACAACCAAACGCTGTTCGATGCGATTCAGTTGAAGTCCGCCATCCCCGGCACTACTTCCAATGCTGGAGATTCAATCGCCATGCGAACGCGGCGCCAGGTATTGGCTATGAGCCTGATTGCTTTGGGCCAGGGCGTGCCATTCTTCCTAGGTGCAGACGACTTGCTTCGCTCCAAGGACATGGACTACGACAGCTACAATTCCGGCGATTGGTTCAATAAGATTAACTGGGTCTCTCAGGGCGATACGCCCAGCAAGAATCTTCTGGGTGAAGAATCAAACAACTGGGGCATCGGACTTCCAATTGGGAACGTGAACGAGAGCTACTGGTCGTTTATGCGGCCGTTATTGGCCGACCCGGCGTTAACGCCTACGCCCGCTGACATCTCGAGTTCGGCGGCCGCGTTTCAAACCTTTCTTCGAATTCGCAGCAGCTCGCAGCTCTTTCACATGGCAACGCTCGCGGAAATACAGGGTAATCTGCACTTCCTGAACACAGGAGCCTCGCAGATACCTGGGCTGATTGTGATGAAGCTGGATGCCAACGGCGGGAGTTACGGAATCTATAACCACATCGTCGTCGTGTTCAATGCCACGCTCAATCCCGTTAACTTTCAAGACAATCAGTTGAAGGGCCTTGGACTGCGCCTTCATCCTTTGCAGGCCCTGTCGCCGGATGGAGAGACACGGGCGTCTTCTTTGAATAACACCAGCGGAACGGCAACCGTCGACGGGCTGACGACGGCCGTCTTCGTTGCTCAGTAAGTCACTAGATAAAAAGCGGCGGCTTCGCAAGTAGGCGCGAGGCCGCTTCACCTGAAATTTAGAACGTTCGTAACTCAGCTTGATACTCGGAGGAAATTAATGCGTAATATTATCTTTCTGCTTTTCCCGGTAGCGACCCTGCTATCTGTTTTTGCGCTGCCTGGCAACGCTTCCCTGGTTGGGACTTCTGTAACTGGATCTCTGACGTTTGCTGGAGGCCCCTCGAATTACTTTGATCCCGGTTACGGCTTCGTGCCGGCGTCAGGTTATCTCAACAGTTCCGGAACCACCGTCACGATTTCTAACAGCGCAGTTGAATTTGGCTATGATGACGGTTCCAACCTGATCTCCGCCGACTTCTCCGATAATCAATTCACTATTAGTGATCGAGTTGAAACCGGCGGGGCGAATAATGGCTTCGAGATGATCTTCACGGATTCAGCTTTTTCACAGCAATCGCTTCTCCGCGTTTCCGACAGCTTTCCCATTAGCTCGTACTCAGTAGCGGGCAATGTAATCACCCTAGACTACGCCGGTGGAACGCCCGCTGTAGGACAGACCTTGAGCGCTACCTTTGGCGTCTCTCCGAGCCCTGAACCGTCTACTCTTGGCTATGGTTCGCTGACAGTTTTGGCAGGTTTAGCGGTTTTCTTCGCGCGCCGTCGTTAGAGCATCAGTCTTGCATGGAACGGAGCCGCGCGCGTGAGCAAGCGCGGCATCCCTGGCTTCAGTCTACAAAGAGTTCAGCAACCTCCTGCGGCCGGCGCATCCCCGTGGTTCAGAAAGTTGACCATATTGCCTGATTTCTCACCAGGAGTCAGTTAAGCAACTCGATAAGACTTTCG